>JAPSIU010000180.1 GCA_031178565.1 Leucobacter sp.
GGGGCGGCGGCCTCGCCTACTGTTTTCCGTGTATTCTCCGCCCCCCTGACCGTGCTCGCCCTCGCCGTGGCGGTCCTCCTGCAGGTCGGCGTGAACTACGCCAACGACTACTCCGACGGGATCCGCGGCACCGATGCGTTCCGGGTGGGCCCCGCGCGGCTCACCGGATCCGGCCTCGTGAATCCGAAGCGCGTGCTCGCGACCGCGCTCGTGTTCCTCGGTCTCGCGGCCGCGGCCGGGCTCGTCGCCGTCGTGATGAGCGGGCGCTGGTGGTTCCTCGCCCTCGGTGCGCTCGCGCTCCTCGCGGCCTGGTTCTACACGGGCGGCAAGCGCCCCTACGGCTACGCCGGCCTCGGCGAGGTGATGGTGTTCGTCTTCTTCGGGCTCGTCGCCACGGTCGGCACCGTGTATCTGCAGACCGACGTGCAGACGCAGGAGGCGTGGTTCGCCGGCGCGGGAGTCGGTCTCTTCGCCGTCGCCGTGCTCGTCGTCAACAATCTTCGCGACATCCCCACCGACCGGCTCGCGGGCAAGCGCACCCTCGCGGTGCGCATGGGGGACCGCCCCTCGCGCATCCTCTACGTGCTCTGCGTGCTGCTGCCCTTCGTCGTTCCCGGTCTCTTCGGCTTCGCGAACCCGGGCATGGTGCTCGTGTGGCTCGTGCTCCTCGTCGTCGCGCCCTGCGTGCTCATCGTGCTCACGGCGAAGACCCCCCGCGAACTGATCCTCGCGCTGCAGCTCACGAGCCTCGCGGCGCTCGCCTACGGGGTGCTGGTGGGCGTCGCTTTCGCGTTCTGAGCTCCTGGATCTCCGCTCACAGGAAGAGCATCTCTCCGATCCTGAAGGAGTTATCCACATTCTGCCGTTCTCGCTCGCGATCAGCGCTTTTTCCCTGGCATGATGGCTTCACCTCAGGCAGAATGGGAGTGTGATCACCTTGAACGAACCGCAGATCTGGACCGTCATCGGCGTCTTCGCCGCGACGCTGGTCGGGCTGATCGCCATCATCACCCAGCTCTTCATGCGCAGCATCTCGGATCAGTTCACGGCGCTGCGCACCGAGATGATCCTGCGCTTCGAGCACCAGGATGAGAAATTCGAGCGCATGGAGAAGCAGCTCGAGGGTCTCGACCGGGACGTGCAGGCGATCTCGAAGCGGGTGTTCCCCGAGTAGCCGCGGGAGGGTCCGCGACTCGGAGCCAGAGCTGGTGCCTCACGGAGCGGGTGCTTCGCGATCAGAGCAGGTTCTTCACGGAGTGGCTCCGCGAGCCGCGGGCGCCCAGGATGCTCCCGCCTGTGACATCCAGGAGCGCGCCCGTCGTGCGCCTCGCGCCGTCCGAGGCGAGGAATGCGATCGCCTCCGCGACGGTCTCGGGCTCGGAGACTCCGCCCAGCACGGAGAACGAGGACATGTACTCGAGCACGGCCTCATTGCTGAAACCCGGATGGCCGTTGTCGGTGAATCCCGGGATCACGGCGTTCACGCGGATCCCGCGCGCGGCGACCGCCTCGGCCATGTTCCGCGTCAGGGACTCCACGGCGGCCTTGCTCATCGCGTAGACGATGTCGCCCGGGCTCGAGAAGTGCGCGGACGCGGACGACACGTTCACGATGCTCCCGCCCGCCTGCATCAGCTGTGCGAGCCTCTGGGAGAGGAAGAACGGCGCCCTGGTGTTGATCGCGAAGTACCGGTCGAAGACCTCCGGAGTCGCGTCGAAGAAGGACGGACCGAGCAGCTTCGCGGCATTGTTCACGAGGAGCTGCAGGTGGAGCTCCTGGTGGTCCTCCAGCAGGGCCTCGGCAGCGCGGCCGACGGCGTGCACCCCCTCGGAGGTCTCGAGATCGGAGGAGACGAGGAAGCAGCGTCCCCCCGCCGACTCGATCTCCCGCTGCAGGTCGTCCGCTCTCGCCGCGTTCGCGCCGTAGTGCGCGAGGACGGTGTAACCGGATCGACTCAGCGCGCGGCACGTCGCGGATCCGATCCCGCCGGTCGACCCGGTCACGACCGCGAGGCGGACCGGGCGGGGCTCGGCGCGGCTCACGCGGCGGCTCCCTGGGTCGTCTCGCCGATGCTCCCGCTGACGAGGGCGCACGCGCTTCCGCTCTGGACCACCCGGGCGGCGAACGAGTCCCCGTCGATCTCCACGATGAGCCGGGCGGCCGGATCCTTCTCGATATAGGCCAGGAACTCCGTGCGCAGGCTTCGCAGCGCGTGCGCCGGGAATCGCTCCCCGACGAGCTTGTCGATGGCGCACACCACCGCCATCCCGCTGATATGGTCCGAGTCGTGATCGGACAGGATCGGGTTCGCCGGGTCGACGGCCAGTACCTCGACGATCCGGGACCCGAGCGCGACGCCGGGATCGTTGATCTCGCCGGGATCCGGGGTCTCGCGGGTCGTCGTCCCGGTCTCACCCGTCGTTGTTCCGGTTTCGCCCGTCCGTGGCGAGCGCAGCCGCTCGTAGAGCTTCCGCGGGAGGAATTTGCCCGAGATGACCCCCTCGCCGACGAGGAGTCCGTCCGCCGCGAACTCGATCGCGAGCACGACTCCGGTCACGCGGCCCGCCTGCCGCGTCACCTCGTCGGCGCGGACCGAGACCCGACCCGAGCGCGGCAGGGCTCGGGGATGCCCCGCCCCTCCGAGCTCGGTCGCGACGCTCGACAGCAGCGAGACGCTGTCGGTCGGCACCCCCAGCTGCAGGTGCGAGAAGGCGAGGCCCGCCTGCCGCTGCACCTCGACGTAGTCGGAGAAGGTCGGCGCCGTCGCAGCGCGGTCGGGAAGCTCGAACGCGAAGACGAGCGCGTCCTCCCCGCGCTCGTGCACGGCGCTCAGCCAGAGATTGTCGCGGTTCACCTTGTGGGCGAGATCCGGGGAGACGGGAGTGTCCATCGTCGCGCGAGCCGATCCCGCGTCGGCGTCAAGCCGGGTCGGTGCGGGTGAGCGCGGCGACCACGTGCGGTCGCAGCCGACGGACCCGGTCGGGCAGAGACGCCCAGTTGTCCTGGATCCCCGCGAGCACCTGGGCGCCGATGAAGACCTCGTTGAAGTACTCCGCGAGCACCTTGAGGTCGATCTGCGAGGAGACCGAGCCGTCTTCGATGCCCTCCTTGAGCAGCGTCTCGGTGACCCCGACCCACTCGCCGTAGGGAGCGTGACCGCTGTCCTTGAGCTCCTCGGGCAGCGAGCTGACGAGGCGGATGCCCGCCTGGACGAGGGGGTCGGATGCGATGAGCTCGGCGATGCCGTCCATCAGATCCAGCAGCCGGGTGAGAGACGATTCGCTGTTCGTCATGATGCCCGCCAGCACCTCGGTCATCCGCTCCTGCTGCACCTCGAGCACGGCAGCCGCGATGTCCTCCTTGTTGCCGTAGTGGAAGTAGAGGGAGCCGAGGCTGATGCCGGCCTCCTCCGAGATGTCCTTCAGGCGCGCCCCGTCGTACTCCTTCTGAGAGAACACCCGACCCGCGGCGTCCAGGAGAGCGGCTTGCGTCTCGAGGCCCCGCTGCTGCTTTCCGCGTTTTTCCATCGTGCGATTCATCTCCGTGCCTTCATGTAAGGGTGCGATCCCGTTCGAGTCTGGATGACTCGTCCAGCTTAGTTGCATCGGTCCGTGGGGCATAGCAGATGCTCGGGAGTTCGCAAAGGGACCCGGGCAATGAGAATAGCTCAGTGCGCGGCGATTCGGAACTGCTCGGGTGGGAACGCCGAGCCGAGCGCCGCGTCCGCGAGCACGCGTCCGACCGCGGGGGCGAACTTGAAACCGTGTCCCGAGAACCCCGCGGCGACCGTGACGGGCCCGACGCGATCCAGTACGAAGCGGCCGGACTCGGTCGATGTATAGGTGCAGCTGATCTCGGCGGCGGACCCGGGATCGAGCCCCGGGAACCACGTCGCCACGTGGTCCCGGAGCGCCTCCCTGGCGATGTCGCTCGCGCGGAACCGGCGGACGTCGGGATCCACGACGTCGCCCGTCATGTGGAAGCCGACCTTCACGCCCTCGCCGGGCGTCAGCATGCCGTAGACGTTGCCCCGTCGCGAGTCGGGATCCGCAGCCGCCATGAAGTGGTTGAAGGACGGCCACCACTCCTCGGACCCGGGTTCGACGAGTCCGGGGAGGACCGCGAAGTGAGCCGGGTGCTCCTCGGTGACGGTCAGCCGCGGAAGCTGCACGAGCCCGTCGAGCAGCCCCCGGGTCCAGGCCCCGGCCGCGACGACGACGCCGGCCGCCTCGAGGCGGATCTCCTCGCCCTCGGGGGTCAGAGCCGTGAGCGCCGCGCGATCCTGAACCCGGTCGATGCCGGTGACCCGGTGACGGTAGCGCAGCTCCGCGCCGTGCTCCTCGGCCTTGGCCGCAAGCACCTCGAGCGCCGTCTCCGCGTGGATGCGTCCGGCGTCGCGGTTCACGAGGACGGAGCCCTCGAAGCGCATGCCGGGCCACCGCTCCGAGGCCTCGTCCGGATCGATGAGCTCGATCGCGGCGCCCCGCGCGTCCAGCGCCGCGTGCGCGGCGGTCACGGCCGCGGGATCCCCGTGGGTGACGAGCCCGCAGAGCGTGAGCAGTCGCTCGCCGCTCTCGTCCTCGAGTTCGCGCCACAGATCCAGCGCCTCGTCGTAGAGGTCGAGGTAGAAGGCCTCCTCGTAGGCGTTGTTCATATTGCGCGTGGCGCCGTGGGACGCGCCGTGCGTGTGCCCAGGGTCGAAGCGCTCGAGCAGCAGCACCCGGGATCCGCGACGGGCCAGCTGCCACGTCGCGGCGAGCCCGACGACACCGCCGCCGACGACGATGTGGTCGTATCGCCCGTGCATGGAGCGGCTAAGCGCTCTCGCGAGGAGAGCGCTTCGAGGTCTCGGCGCTGTCGATGATGCCGCCGACCCTGTGAATCTCCGGATCCTCGGCAGCCTCCACGGCCTCGTCCTCGACGATGTCGTCGGCCGTGCGGTCGCGATTCCGCCACTCGTAGATGCTCTCCGAGGCGACGGCGCGCGGTTTCGACAGGAAGATGACCGAGAGCGAGACGCCGATGAGGGCGGCGAAGACGGCCGCGATCCACGGCCAGATGCCGAGGAGGTAGAGCACGCCGAACGGCACCGCGAAGAACAGCAGTCGCAGCACGGCGTAGACGAGCCAGGCGGTCCGGGGGTTTTGCACGCGCTCGATTCTACCCGCGCCTCCTGAGTCGGCACTGGGTCGCGCCCGAGGGGATCCCGTCGCCTGTGGAGCGGCGTCCGAGCCAGGCTCGCTGCCGGGAATCGGCCAGCCCGGACGAGTACCATTGAAGCATGGTGCGGTTCGTGATTATCGGAATCGTCATCGCGGTCGCCTTCACGCTGTACGCGCTCGTCGATGCCGCGATGACGGATGGGTCGCGCGCGCGCGGTGTCAGCAAGCCGGTCTGGATCGTGGTGATCGTGGTGCTGCCGGTGCTCGGCGGGATCCTCTGGTTCCTCGTGGGGAAGGGCGCAACCGCTGCCGCGCGCCCGAAGGCCCCGGACGACGATCCGCGATTCTCGGGGACCCGCATGTCCTCCGAGGATCTCGACGCTCACGTGCGGGACCTCGAGGAGCGCCTGCGGGAGCTCGACAACGAGACGTTCCCGGGCGAGAAGCCCGCGCAGGGATCCGAGTCCGAGGGCGAACCCGACGCCGAGGGCGGTTCCGCTCCCGGTGCGGAGGACACGAAGCCGAGCCCCGATACCGACGGCGACCCGGGCGCGGCGCAGAAGTGACCGAGGCGGACGCTCCCCACTCGCCTCCGGGGGCTTCATCGGCTCGCGAGACCGCGGGAGCCGGGGCACCCGCCCCGTCCTCCGTGTTCGCGGTGGAGCTCCTGGCGGAGCTCATCAGGCGAGGAGTGCGGGATGTCGTGGTCTGCCCCGGGTCGCGATCGCAGGCGCTCGCGCTCGCCGCAGCGTCCGCCGAGCGAGCGGGAGCGATCCGTCTGCACGTGCGGCTGGACGAGCGATCCGCGGGCTTCTTCGCGCTCGGGATCGCGAGGGAGAC
>JAPSIU010000011.1:0-6142 GCA_031178565.1 Leucobacter sp.
CTGCGCGCTCCTCGCGCAGAGGTCGTCACGACGGAGTTCGAGGATCGGCTCGCCGAGGCGAAGCAGGAGATCGCCGACGCGGATCCCGAGGTGCAGGACTTCGTCTTCTTCGACGGCTGGGTCGACGGGGGAAACGTCTCGCTCCGCCCGTTCGGGCAGGGTTCGCTCGTCGGGGAGATCGGCGAGGAGCTGGGGCTGAAGAACGCCTGGACCGGTGAGGTCGATCCCGCCTACGGTCTCGGTCAGACCGACATCGAGGGTATGACTACGATCGGCGACGCCAACCTCTTCTATTCGGGAACCGAGGATCCCGAGTCCGAGAGCTTCATCGAGGCCGCCGAGAAGAACCCGGCGTGGGCCTCCATCCCGGCGATCGAGGACGGGCGCGCCGTCGCGTTCCCGTCCGGAATCTGGACCTTCGGCGGTCCGCGGTCGGCCATCCAGCTGATCGACGCGTTCGTCGACGCGTCCGCGCAGTGACCCGGGCGGCGCCGCGCGAGGCCGGGGCGGAGCGGCTCGGGGCCGAGGAGAGCGCGGTGCCGGCCGGGTCGCCCGACGCGCGTCCCGGCCGCGGAGGGTCTGCGCTCTCGGCGGCCGGGGTCGTCGCGGGGCTCGTCCTCGCGCTCCTGCTCGCCTCGCTCTGGCACCTCACGCAGGGGACGAGCGGCGCCGTCTTCGCCGAGTCCGAGATCCTGCTCGGCTCCCGGCTCCCGCGCCTCGCCGCGGGCGCGGCCGTGGGCGTCGCGCTGGGGGCGGCGGGCCTGCTCATGCAGTCCCTGTCCCGGAATGCGCTGGCCTCGCCCGACACCCTCGGCGTGACCGGCGGCGCCTACCTCGCAGTGACGGCGGTGGCCGCCTTCGGGTTCTCGATCCCGTTCTGGGCGTCGGGAGTCGTCGCGTTCGCGGGCGGCCTCGCGGCGGCCGCCCTCGTGCTCGGGCTCGCGGGCGGCTCGGCGACCTCCACCACGAGGCTCGTGCTGGCGGGATCGGCGCTGGCGCTGGCATTCCAGGCGGGCACCTCGACGCTGCTGATCCTCTTCACCGAGGAGACCAAGGGGCTCTTCGCCTGGGGAAGCGGAAGTCTGTCCCAGCTCGGACTCGAGGGGTTCCTCCGCGCGGCTCCGCTGATCCTCTTCGCGTTCGCGTTCGCCCTGCTGCTCTCGCGGCGTCTCGACGTCCTCGCGCTCGGCGACGACACCGCTTCGTCGCTCGGCGTCCCGGTCCGAGCGACGCGCCTGGTCGGCATCCTGCTCGCCGTCCTGCTCACCGCGGCGGCCGTCACGCTCGCCGGGCCGATCGGTTTCGTGGGCCTCTGCGCCCCGGTGCTCGCCCGCCTGCTCGTCAGGCTCGTGCCGGCGCTCGGGCGGCACCTGCTGCTGATCCCCGTCGCCGGACTGATCGGCGCGATCGTCGTGATCCTCGCGGACGCCGTGCTGCGGGCGCTCATCGGTGCGGAGGGCGCGATCGCGGTTCCGACCGGCGTCGCGACCAGTGTCCTCGGCGCGATCGTGCTCGTCGTCATGGCGCGGCGCCTCCGAGACGGCGGAGCCGTGCGGCGCCCGCCGTCGATCCGCTTCGGCGTGGGGACCGACCGCAGATTCCGGATCCTGCTGACCATCGGGGTCCTCGTCGCCGCGGCCGTGGTGCTCGTCGGCCTGCTCGTCGGCAGCACGCCGCTGCTCACGGGTGACATCCTGCTCTGGCTGCGGCACGAGGCGCCGCCGATGATCGCGTTCGCGCTCGACGAGCGCGCGCCGCGGGTCGTCGCGGCCCTCATCGCGGGATCGGCGCTCGCCCTGGCCGGCACGCTGACGCAGGCGGTCAGCCGCAATCCCCTCGCCGAACCGGGCCTCCTCGGCATCACCGGAGGCGCGGGGCTCGGCGCGGTGCTCGTCGTCACGAGCACGGCGGCGTCGACCCTCGGGATGCTCGTCGCCGCCGTCATCGGTGCCCTGCTCGCGTTCGGCCTCGTGTACGGCCTCGCCTGGCGGGGCGGACTGAGCGCGGACCGCTTCATCCTGATCGGCATAGGAGTTTGGCACGGCACCGTCGCCCTCACGACCTTCTTCCTCCTGCGGTCGAGTCCGTGGGACACGCCGAAGATCTACACCTGGCTGTCGGGGACCACCTACGGCCGTGTCTGGGAGCAGATCGTCCCCCTCCTCGTCGTGCTCGTGCTCGCGCTCCCGTTCGCTCTGCTCGTCCGCCGGGATCTCGACGTGATCGCGCTCGACGACGACACGCCGCGCCTCGTCGGGATCCGGCTCGAACCCTCGCGGTTCGCGCTCCTCGCCGTCGCCGCGATCCTCGCGGCGCTCAGCGTGGTCGCCGTCGGCGTCGTCGGATTCGTCGGCCTGGTGGCGCCGCACGCCGCACGCGCCCTCGTCGGAGCCAGGCACGCGCGCGTCATCCCGATGGCGACCGTGCTGGGCGCGGTGCTCGTCGCGACCGCGGACGCGATCGGCCGGACGGTGCTCGCCCCGGCGCAGCTGCCGGCGGGGCTCGTGGTCGCCGTGCTCGGGGCTCCGTACTTCGTGTGGCTGCTCTGGCGGTCGCGGGACGCGTGACGCGGTGCGGCCGGTGGGCCGCCGGCGAGCGGGGCTCCGTGTCAGGGGCCGCGCCTAGACTGGATCACACGATGAGCGACTTTGAACTTTTGGATCCCTCGGGGATCCCGATCGGCGGCGGATTCGGATCGAGCGGCGGGGGCGGCGCCGCCGGTGACGACCCGCTGCTCGACGGGCTGAACCCCGCGCAGGAGCGCGCGGTGATCGCGCGCGGCCCGGCCCTCCTCATCGTGGCGGGCGCGGGATCGGGCAAGACCCGGGTGCTCACGCACCGCATCGCGCACCTGATCAGGGGCCGCGAGGCGTGGCCGAGCCAGATCCTCGCCATCACCTTCACCAACAAGGCCGCCGCCGAGATGCGGGAGCGTATCGACGGACTCCTCGGGGAGGCCTCCCAGGGGATGTGGGTGTCCACGTTCCACTCGGCGTGCGTCAGGATCCTGCGCCGGGAGGCCGAGCGCTTCGGCTACGTCTCCGGTTTCACGATCTACGACTCCGCCGACTCGCGAGCCCTGCTCAAGCGCATCATCAAGGAGCTCGACGCCGACACCTACGGTTTCACCCCGGCCAACGCCGGATCGAAGATCTCGCGCCTCAAGAACGAGCTCAGCGACGCGGACGCCTACGCGGCGACCATGAACGAGAGCGACCCGCGGGATCGCCTCTTCGTCGAGATCTTCAAGATGTACGAGCAGGAGCTCCGTCGCGCGAACGCCTTCGACTTCGACGACCTCATCGGGCAGACGGTGCACCTGTTCCGCGCCCACCCCGACGTGGCCGCCGTGTACCAGCGGCGCTTCCGGCACATCCTCGTCGACGAGTACCAGGACACGAACCACGCCCAGTACTCGCTCATCCGCGAGCTGACGAAGCCGGTCGAGCCGGAGGAGGTCCTGCGCCTCGTGCCCCCGGCGCGCGACCGGGAACTCGACTCCGGTGGCCGGATCCCGGCGGCGAGCCTCACGGTCGTCGGCGACTCCGACCAGTCGATCTACGCGTTCCGCGGCGCCGACATCCGCAACATCGTCGAGTTCGAGCGCGATTTCCGGGGCGCCGAGGTCGTGAAGCTCGAGCAGAACTACCGCTCGACGCAGAACATCCTCTCGGCGGCGAACGCCGTGATCGGCAACAACTTCGACCGGCAGGAGAAGAACCTCTGGACCGCTGAGGGCGACGGCGAGCGGATCGTCGGTTTCACCGGGTACTCGCAGCACGACGAGGCGCGGTTCGTGGCGGAGGAGATCGAGGATCTGCACCGCGCGGGTGTGGCCTACGGCGACGTCGCGGTGTTCTATCGCACCAACTCGCAGACCCGCGCGCTGGAGGAGCTGCTGATCCGATCGGCGATCCCGTACCGCGTGCTCGGCGGCACCAAATTCTACGAGCGGGCCGAGATCAAGGACGCGATGGCCTATCTCACGAGCATCGCGAACCCCTATGATCCGATCGCCTGGTCGCGCCTGCTCGGGGCGCCCAAGCGGGGGATCGGCCCGATGGCGGAGGCGCACCTCGCGAACTTCCAGGAGGCGCAGGGCATCTCCTTCCACGAGGCGATGCTGCGCGCCGACGAGGTGGCGCAGCTGGGGCCGAAGCTGCGCGTGACGGTGCGTGAGTTGGCGGAGCTGCTGACCCGCGCCGCGCGGATGGCGATCGGGGGCGGCGCGACCGACGACGCGGAGGAGCAGGCGGCGCCGGCGCCCGTCGCCGATGTGCTGAAGCTGATCCTCGACGAGACCGAGATGATCGAGAAGCTGCGCGCCAAACGCGATCCGCAGGACGACGCGCGAGCCGAGAACCTCGAGGAGCTGATCGCGGTCGCCCGGGAGTTCGACGCGAAGCAGCCGGGGGCCGGCCTCCTCGCCTTCCTCACCGAGGTGAGCCTCGTCGCGGCGGCCGACGATCTCGACGACTCGAGCGGCACGGTGTCGCTCATGACCATGCACACCGCGAAGGGGCTCGAGTTCAAGGCCGTGTTCATCACGGGCGTCGAGGAGGGGCTGCTGCCGCACCAGATGTCGGTCGACGAGGTTGGCGGCGTGAACGAGGAACGGCGGCTCATGTACGTCGGGATCACACGCGCGCGCGAGCGTCTCTACCTCACGCTCGCGTCGACGCGCGCGGTCTTCGGCGATGTCTCGGTCGCCATGCCGTCGCGCTTCCTGCAGGAGATCCCCGAGGGGCTCATCGACTGGCGGCAGTCGCCGGGCGAGGTCACGGGTCGCGGCGGCACCGAGTCGCGCGCGCTCAATGCGACGCGCGGATCGGGCTACGTGGGTGCAGCTCGTTCGCGGGGCGGGCGCGGGGTCGACTCATCGGTGTCGTTCGGCGCTTCGGGGGGCTCGGCAGCCGGCGGCCGCGGGGGCAGCGGAGCGGCGGCTCTCAGCGAGCCCGCGAGCGGGAACATGCAGTCCGCGCTCGACAAGTGGCGCGAACGCAAGCGGCTCGCCAAGGAGGCGCAGGCGGCGGGCGGCGGGTTCCCGAACACCATCGGGGGAAGCGTGCGCGACAACGGTGAACTCGAGCTCGGCTCGGGAGACCGGATCCGTCACGACGAGTACGGCGAGGGGCGGGTGACGAGCATCACGGGCGCGGGATCGAAGCGGATCGCGCACGTGGTCTTCGAATCGGTGGGGGAGCGCAAGCTGCTGGTGAAGCTGTCTCCCATCACGAAGGTCGACTGAGCCGCACCGCGGCGCCTACGCGATCAGTACCCCGTACTCCTGCATGATGCGGAGGAAATCGTCTTCTTCGGCGGTGACATCGCCCGTCCCCAGCATCCACTCGCTCATCTGCGCCGCGATCACCCCGTAGACGAGCGTCACCGTGAGTGTGGCCTCCCGCTCGGCCGACTCGAGTCGGGCGTGCTCGGGATTGGCCTTCAACCAGGCGATCGCGCAGGTCGCGAGGTGGGATGAGGACTCGAGCAGCGCGGAGAGGGCGAGGCGCATCGCCTCGGGCTGCTCGGCCAGGAGCTGCGCTCGCGTGCGGGCGACATCGGCGTTCACCTGGTTGTGGCCGATCGCCGCGAACAGGAGGCGGAAGATCCCGAGCGACAGGTTGTCGGGGCTGCTGTCGAGGATGGAGAATGCGTCGCGACTCTCGGGAATCCCGATGGATCGCCCGACGATCGCGTAGTCCCGCGCGGGGAAGTAGTTGAAGAACGTGCTCCGGGAGATGTCCGCTTTCTCGCAGATGGCCTCGACGGTGACGTTCTCGACTCCGAGTTCGAGAGCGAGACCGACGGCCGAGCTCTCGATCGCGTTCTCGGTGGCCCGCCGCTTCCGCGCACGCAGACCCTCGGGCTTGGGCTTCGGGACCTCGTGTGTGCTCACGTCTTCTTTCACTCATCCAGATGGAGCCCATACGGGCGGCCGCATCTCGGCGGGTCCGAGTGTACCCCCGCAGCCTGAGAGCCCGCGGGCGACCCCGCACCTGCGGGCACCCGGAATTTGAAACCTGGAGGTAAATGCATAGGAAATAACGTGTATTCTGAAGGCGTGATACGGGTTCCCGGCGAAGTGGCCGCACGTCCCGCAGGGGTCTTCGGGCGTCAGGACGCCCGTTCCCTCTACATG
>JAPSIU010000011.1:6152-22396 GCA_031178565.1 Leucobacter sp.
ACGTTCGCGGCGCTGCTGCTGAGTGTCACGCTCCTGATCGACATCTTCTTCCATCACCACATGGCCAACAAGTGGCTGCTCTGGACGCTGTTCTTCGTGTGCGTTCTGGGCGGCTCGGTCGCGTTCGCGTTCGGGGCCCGGGTGCCCGGGTGGATCGGGACCGCTTCGGTCCTGGTGTTCATCGTGGCGGAGGCTTACTTCCTGAGTCTTCGCGACGACGCCCAGTCCACCGTCTCGGCGGTGCAGGAGCTCCCGCTCGTCGCCTTCTACCTGGGATGGTTCGTCCGCCCCAGGCTGGCTCTCGCGCTGATCGCACTCTGCGTCGTCGTCTTCGGGACGGCCATGGTCACCAACCCGGTGTTCTCCGCGGACGGCGCGCTCGGGACGCCGGTCGCGGTCCACGGACTGCTGAGCCTGCTCTTCTGCTTCTCCGCCGGGAACTATCTGTGGCGCCGCACCTATCGCCGCGCGATCCTCGACCCGCTCACGGGCGCCTACAACCGGCTGGGTTTCCTGGAACGCGTCTCGCTGGACCTGCTGGCACGTCCGCTCGATCGATCGCCCGTCGCCCTCGTGGTCATCGACTTCGACGGGTTCAAGCGGCTGAACGACACTCGCGGTCACGCTGCGGGTGACGCCGCGCTGAGCGACACCGTGGAGGCGTGGCGCTCGGCGATCCGCGCGGGCGACGTCATCGGCCGTGTCGGCGGAGACGAGTTCGCGCTGCTGCTGCCGCGCACCGACGAACAGGAGGCCGTCCGGCTCGTCACCCGCCTGCAGCGGCTCTCCGAGCACCCCTGGTCGTGGGGGCTGGCCGTCGCCCGTCCCGGGGACACGGAGGCCGCGCTCCTCGCCCGAGCCGATCGCGCACTCTACGGGCAGAAGCGGAGCAAGAGGAGTATCGATGGATAGGCGGAAGCGGCTCGGGATCGCGCGGGCCCCGCTCTCGAGCGCGGCTGCGCTGTGGTCGCGCTTCGCGCGCCGGCAGACCGCCTTCTCGTCGGTGAGCAGCCTCGTCTCCCTGGTGCTCGCGGTGGTGTTCGCGTCCGACCTCCTCGCGGGGCACGAGAACGTCCAGCGTCTCATCGTCGCGCTCTGGCTGCTCCTCTACGGCATCGCGGCGATCGTGCCGCTCGTGTGCGGGCGTCGCTATCCGCGATGGGCCGGAATCGTCGTGCTGTGCATCGGCGAACTCTGGTCGGTCTATTTCCTGGTGTTCTCGCAGCACAACCACGCCGAGATCAACGCGCTGCTCGAACTGCCGATGATCGCGCTCTACGTGGGCTGGTTCTATCGGAGCGCGATCGGCCGTCCGTTCATCATCTTCAGCGTGACCTGCGCGTGGGCGTCGCTGATCTGGAACCCGGGGATGGGCGACGGCGTGATCTCGCCGCTCGTCACGGTGACCTATGCGGTGCTGATCACGGTCTTCTGCTTCGAGGGCGCACGCGCGGTGCGGCGCCAGACCTACATCCAGTCCGTCCTCGATCCGCTGACGGGTGCTCTGAATCGACGCGGGCTGCTCTCCCTGGAAGGAGAGGTCCGGCGCAGAGCTCGGCGGGCGGGGGATCGGACCTCGGTCGCGATCATCGACTTCGACGACTTCAGGATGGTGAACGAACGGGGCGGACACGCGTCGGGGGACGCGGCCCTGCAGGAGTCGGCGCGGCGCTGGCGCGCGCTGGTCGGCATGCGCGGTGTTTCGGTGCGGCGCGGGGGACTCGTCGCCCGGTTGGGCGGAGACGAGTTCGCGCTGCTCTTCCGCGTCGACGCCGACACCGCGGGCGAGATGCTGCGACGGGATCGCGCGACGGCGGCGTGCCCGTGGTCGTGGGGTGCGGCGACGCTCGATCCGGACGAGGATCTGATGTCGGCCGTGGCGCGCGCCGACGCCGAGCTGTACCGGGCGAAGCAACTGCGGTGAGCGGCGCTCCAGGGTGCGCCAAGCCCCGCGGTGGTAGACTTTCGGACTGGTCGACTTATCTCGACATCGAGACATTTTCTGCCTCGGATCATCCTGACTCCCAAGCAAAGGACTGTACGTGGATCTGTACGAGTACCAGGCACGAGATCTTTTCGAGCGTTACGGGGTGCCGGTGCTCGCCGGCATCGTCGCTGACTCTCCCGAGGAGGTGCGTGCCGCTGCCGAGAAGCTCGGTGGTGTGGTCGTCGTGAAAGCGCAGGTGAAGACCGGCGGGCGCGGCAAGGCGGGCGGCGTGAAGGTCGCGAAGAACCCGGATGAGGCCTTCGAGGCGGCGCAGGCGATCCTCGGACTCGACATCAAGGGTCACGTGGTGAAGCGGGTGATGGTCGCCGCGGGCGCCGATATCGCTCAGGAGTTCTACTTCTCGGTGCTGCTGGATCGTGCGAATCGTTCGTACCTGTCGCTGTGCTCGGTCGAGGGCGGGATGGATATCGAGCAGCTCGCGGTGGAGAAGCCGGAGGCGCTCGCCCGTGTCGAGGTGGATCCCATCGTCGGGATCGACGCGGCGAAGGCGGAGGAGATCGCCCGCGCGGCGAAGTTCCCTGAGGAGCTCGTCGCGAAGGTCGTGCCCGTGTTCCAGAAGCTGTACGAGGTGTACTCGGGTGAGGACGCGACGCTCGTGGAGGTGAATCCCCTCGTGCTGACGGGTGCTGGGGAGATCATCGCGCTCGACGGCAAGGTGTCGCTGGACGCGAACGCCGACTTCCGCCACCCCGAGCACGAGGCGCTCGAGGACAAGGCTGCCGAGGATCCGCTGGAGGCGAAGGCGAAGGCGCAGGATCTCAACTACGTGAAGCTCGACGGAGAGGTCGGTGTGATCGGCAACGGCGCGGGTCTCGTGATGTCGACCCTCGATGTCGTCGCCTACGCCGGGGAGGACCACGGCGGCGTGAAGCCGGCTAACTTCCTCGACATCGGGGGCGGGGCCTCGGCCGAGGTGATGGCGGCGGGTCTCGACGTCATCCTCGGTGATCCGCAGGTGAAGTCGGTGTTCGTGAACGTGTTCGGCGGCATCACCGCGTGCGACGCGGTCGCGAACGGCATCGTGGGAGCGTTGGAGAAGCTCGGCGACGCCGCCAACAAGCCGCTCGTGGTGCGGCTCGACGGCAACAACGTCGAGGAGGGGCGCCGGATCCTGGACGAGGCGGCGCATCCGCTCGTCACCCTGGCCGCCACGATGGACGAGGGCGCCGACAAGGCCGCCGAACTCGCGAACGCCCGATAGCACGCCCGAGACTGTAGAAAGAGAATCATGTCTATCTTCCTGAACAAGGATTCCAAGGTCATCGTCCAGGGCATCACCGGCGGCGAGGGCACCAAGCACACGGCGCGCATGCTCGCGGCCGGCACGCAGGTCGTCGGCGGCGTGAACGCGCGCAAGGCCGGCACCGCCGTCACGCACACCGACGCGTCGGGCGCGCAGGTCGAGCTGCCCGTCTTCGCCTCCGTGGCCGAGGCGATGGCCGAGACCGGCGCCGACGTGTCGGTCGCGTTCGTGCCGCCGGCCTTCACCAAGGACGCGGCCGTCGAGGCGATCGATGCGGGCATCGGCCTGCTCGTGATCATCACCGAGGGCGTGCCGGTCAAGGACTCGGCCGAGCTGTGGGCGCACGCGAAGGCGACCGGCAACAAGACCCGCATCATCGGGCCGAACTGCCCCGGCATCATCACCCCGGAAGAGGCGCTCGCGGGCATCACCCCCGCGACGATCACGGGCAAGGGGCCGATCGGCCTCGTCTCGAAATCGGGCACCCTGACCTACCAGATGATGTACGAGCTGCGCGATCTCGGTTTCTCGACCGCGATCGGGATCGGCGGGGATCCGGTCATCGGCACGACCCACATCGACGCGCTCGAGGCGTTCGAAGCGGATCCCGAGACGAAGGTGATCGTGATGATCGGCGAGATCGGCGGCGACGCCGAGGAGCGTGCGGCGGACTACATCAAGGCCAATGTCACGAAGCCGGTCGTCGGCTACGTCGCCGGGTTCACGGCGCCCGAGGGCAAGACCATGGGTCACGCGGGCGCGATCGTGTCGGGCTCCGCCGGTACTGCCCAGGCGAAGAAGGAGGCTCTCGAGGCCGCCGGCGTGCGCGTGGGCAAGACCCCCACCGAAACCGCCGAACTGCTCCGCGCGGTGTTCAACGAGCTGTAGGCGCGCCGGCGGCGGGGATCGTGTCTGTCACACGGCGACACAGGGCGTCAGCCGAGTGCGGGCGGGGCGATAATCGAGGGATGAACCGCGTGCAGGGCGCCCACCTCGTGGGCAGCATCAACTTCGACGACGCCGAGACCACGATCCGCACGGCCGCCGAGCAGCTCGGGGATCGGCTCAAGCGGATCCCGGACGGCGAGGTGGGGGAGCGCTTTCACTGGATCGTGTTCCAGGCGGATCGGTTGGGACAGGCCGCGGGCATCGAGCGCGTCGGCGACACCCCGATCCCGCTGCGCATGCTCGACCTGCGTCCCGTGCGCATCGCGGACGGCGTGCGCGCCGAGGATCTCCAGCTCCCTCCGCTCGGCTACGCCGAGGCCGCACTCGAGTCGTACGCGGTGTTCTCGCGGCTGAAGGCCGAGGGTGCGGTCCCGGGCGGGACGCGCTTCCAGGTGTCGCTCCCCACCCCGCTCGGGGTGGTCGGAAGTTTCGTCCGCGCGTCCGACCGCGCAGTCTTCGAACCCGTCTACGAGCGGGCCCTCGCCGCCGAGCTCGAGCAGATCCTCGACGCGATCCCGCACGACGAACTCGCGATCCAGTGGGACGCGGCGCTCGAGTTCGCGATGATCGAGGGCCTGCGGGGCTACACCGGCGAGGCCTACGAGTGGTTCGACGACGTCTGGGCGGGCACGAGCGAGCGGCTCGCGAGGCAGATCGACCGGGTTCCCGCAGACGTCGAAGCGGGTGTGCACCTCTGTTACGGCGACGTCGCGGAGAAGCACTTCGTGGAACCGGGCGACACCGCCAACCTCGTGCGCTTCGCGACCCTCGTGTCAGCAGCCGCGCGCCGTCCGCTGACGTGGCTGCACCTCCCGGTCCCGATCGAGCGCGACGACGACGCCTATTACGCGCCGCTCGCCGAACTCGCGCTGCCCGAATCGACAGAGCTCTACCTCGGCCTCGTCCACCGCGAGGACGGAACCGTGGGCGCCGAGGGGCGCGTCGCCGCGGCGCAGAGTCACCTGCGGCGCCCCTTCGGGGTGGCGACCGAGTGCGGATTCGGCCGCGCGCCGGAGGGCGCCGCGATCCCGCTCTTCGAAGCGCACCGGGCCGTCGCGGCCGCCTGGTAGGGCCGCTCAGCCGATGATCGGCAGCTCGATCCCGAGCCGACTCGCAGCGGCGCGCGCGAGCAGGAAGCCGATGATGCCCAGGATCCACGCGGTGTTCTCGGCGCCCGTTCGCTGCAGCCAGTCGGCGAGGCGCCGCAGCGGCCGATCGACGACGCCCGCGGCCACGACCCGCGCCGCGAGCAGCACGAGCGCAGGCAGGATCATGACGAGGCAGTAGCCGGCGAGCAGCAGGAATCGGCTCGGCATCCCGAGCGGAGCGTCCGCCAGCATGGTCATGCCGAGGAGATAGGGCAGCATGCTCGCGACCTCCACGAGGCCCGCGGCGAGGGCGACGCCCACGACGGCTCCGCGACCCGCGTCCTCGGCGAGCAGCCGATCCCGCCAGCGGAGGACCCGCCCGCTCGGCTGCACCGGAGGCCTGCGCGTCGGGCCGGCGCCGGCCTCGCCGGAGTACTGACCGGGAGAACTCCCGACCGGGGCATTCGCTGCCTCGGCCATCCGAGCCGCGTCCTTCTTCCTGCGGGAGTCGGCGACCCCCGTCAGGATCCCGCCGGCGAGGAGCGCGAGGCCGATCGCGAGGAGGGCGGTCTGCCCGGGAGTCGAGTCGAGGAAGCGGCGCCCCGCGTCGACGATGTTCACGAGACCGAGCGTGAAGAGCACCCCCACGACCAGGTAGAAGAGGGTGATGGTGCCGAGATAGAGCAGGATGCGAGCGATGTGCGGCCGGCCGGGCGCGATGAGGAAGAAGACCGGGATCAGCAGCGTGCCGACGCTGAGCCCGTCGAGCAGTGCGAGCAGGGCCAGCGCTGCGGGGAGGGGAATACTGCCGAGGAAGTCCATGCCCCGACTCTCGTGGCCGGCCGGCGTGCGCGCATCGGCGGAAAGCCGGAGGCGGGATCATGCTTTGGTCTGAGGCGGATGTCCGAGGGTGCTGCTTGGATGGAGGCATGCACCCCCAGCCCCACCCGCTTCCCGCGGGAGACGTGCGTCGCTTCTTCGCGCATCCCGCAGCGATCTCGGGCGTGTACGTCCTGCTCTCGGCGGTGCTCGTGGGGCTCGGGTGGTCGGGGGTGTGGGACGCGTTCTCGCTGCTCCCGGACGGGTCCCGGCCGTGGTGGACGCTGATGACCGCGCTGCCGGCCTGCGCTCTGATCCTGTTGAAGCGGCGCGCTCCGCTGCTCGGGCTCGTCCTCGCGACGGGCGTGTTCGTGGCCGACCTCCTCACGGTGGGCGGGCTCGTGCCGCTGCTGGTGATGCTCGAACTGCTCCACGCCCACATGCTGACGCTGAACGTGGAGCAGCGCAGGCGCGTGCTCGGAGTCGTCGTGGCGGAGACGCTGATCCTCGCGGTGACCGCGCTCGTCCTGTCGGACGATTCGCGCACGGCCGTGATGATCGGGATCCAGTTCGGCGGGCTGATCGGTCTGACCTACTGGTACGCGAACTCGGTGGCGCAGTCGCGCGAGCTGGTGGAGCTGTACCGGCAGCGCGCCGAGGACACCGCTCGTCTCGCCCGACTCGACCGGGAGACGGCGGTGCGCGGAGAGCGGGAGTGGATGGCGCGGGAACTGCACGACGTCGTGGCCGGACACGTCTCGGCCGTCGCGATCCGGAGCGAAGCGGCGCTCGCGGTTCCCCGTGGGCCCGGTCGACCGGGCGCTGGATCGGGGCCCGAACGGCAGGCGCTCAGAGCGGTGCGCGACTCCAGTCTCGCCGCGCACGGAGCGCTGCGTTCGATGATCGCCGTGCTGCGCGATGGCTCGGGACGCTTCGCAGCACCGCCCGGGCGGGAGCGGATCCCCGACCTGGTCGAGGACGCGAAGCGTTCGGGGGTGCGCGTATCCCTCCGCGACCGGATCGAGGGGGACCTGCCCGCCTCCGTCGATCAGGCGCTGGGCAGAGTGGTGCAGGAAGCGCTCGCGAACTGCGTGCGCCACGCCTCGGGCGCCGAGGTCGAGGTGCGCCTGAGCGAGGAAGGCCTGAGCGAGGAGCACGGGAGCGGCGACGCCGTGGCCGTCGAGGTGCTGTCCCGAGGCGGGACGTCGCTGGTCGGACCCGAACTGCGCGGGAGCGGTCTGGGCCTGCAACTGCTCGCCGAACGGGCGCACGCGCTGGGAGGCCGGTTCTCCGCGGGCAGGGAGGACCACGTGTGGGCGGTGCGCGCGCGGTTGCCGAGAGAACCGGGAGGAGCGAGCGGATGAGTGCTCCGCGGGTGCTGATCGCCGACGATCACGGAATGATCCGCGAGGGGCTGCGCATCATCCTGGAAGGTCAGGGCATCGAGGTCGTCGGCGAAGCGGTGGACGGCGCCTCGGCCGTGCGCAACGCCGGAGCGCTGCGGCCCGACGTCGTGCTGATGGATCTGCGTATGCCGGGCGTCGACGGCGTCGCCGCGACGCGCGAGATCGTCGCAGCGGGCACGGCCGAGGTGCTCGTGCTCACGAGTTTCGACGAGGACGAACTGGTGTTCGCGGCGATCGGGGCGGGAGCCGCCGGATTCCTGATGAAGACGACGGAGGCGGCGCCTCTTGTGGAGGCGGTCCGGCGAGTCGCATCCGGAGAGGGCGTGCTCGACCCGCGGGTGACCCGGCGGGCGCTCGCCGCTCTGGCGGCAGCCGACGGCGCGCATGCGGATCTCCCGTCGCCGCCGGGGCTCGAGCTCCTCACCGCCCGGGAGCGCGAGGTGCTGGCGGCGCTGCGAGAGGGACGATCCAACGCGGCCATCGGCGAGAGACTCGGCATCTCGGTGCCGACCGTGAAGACGCACGTCTCGAGCATCCTCGTGAAGCTCGGAGCCGAGAGTCGGGCTCATGCCGCGGCCCTCGCCAGGGACGCGGCGCTCGATACTCGGGACCGGACGGGCTCGGCGGAGTAAACTGCAGGGCGATGAGGTCCATACTGACGGCAGTGATCGCTGCGATCGAGGCGGTCGCCGTCGCACTCGCGGGGCTTCTTGTCGTGGCGGTACCGGCCGCCCTGCTGTGGGTGATCACCTTCCGCATGGAGGCCGAGCCGGCGGAGGTGGTCGCGGGCACCTTCGCGGCGTGGCTCCTCGGACACTTCGTCCCGCTGACGTTCGAGCTGAGCCCTGAAGCGGCGGTCGGCCTCGGACTGGCTCCGGAAGCACTCGCGTTCACACTCTCGCTCGCGCCGCTCGGACTCACACTGCTCACGCTGCTGCTCGGAGCTCGGTCGGGCTCACGGTTCGGGAGACGCGGCGGCACCGGAGCGGCCGGCGTCCTGGGCGGAGCGCTCGGGTTCGCCGGCGCGACCGCGCTCGTCGCCCCCTTCGCGGGCGACCTCACCGCCTGGCCGTTCTGGAGCGTCGTCGCGGTTCCCGCGCTCGTCTACGGCCTCGCCTCGGGATCGGCCTTCCTGCTGGCCGCCGCTCGTGAAGGGCATCCCTGGTGGACGGCGAGCCGACGGGGACTCCAGCGAGGGATGGAGCGCGCGAGGCTGCCGGGAGCGGCGGCGTTCCCGGCGCGGGTCGCTGAAGCGCTGAGGCTCGCGCTCGCCGCGCTGGCCGCGCTCGTCGGCGTGTCGGCGGTCGCCGTGGCGGTCGCGCTCGTGCTCGGATACGCGGACATCACGGCGCTCACGCAGCAGCTGCAGCTCGACCCGCTCGGATCGACACTCCTGTTCCTGCTGCACGCCGCGATGTTCCCCGTCGCACTGATCTGGGGGATCGCGTGGCTGAGCGGCGCCGGATTCGCGGTCGGCGTCGGCAGCTCGGCGTCGCCCTTCGGCGCCCTCCTCGGCCCGCTGCCGGCCCTGCCCCTCTTCGGCGCGATCCCGCAGGGCTGGGGCGGATTCGGAGCGTTGGCGCCCGCGATCCTCGTGTTCGCGGGGCTCTGCGTCGGGGTGCTCTTCGCGAGGCGTCCCCAGTTGCGTCGGGCGACGTGGCCCGTCGCGCTCGCCGTCACCCTGGCGGCCGGCCTGCTCCTCTCGCTCGCCGTCGCGGCCCTCTGCGCGCTCGCGAGCGGATCCATCGGCCCCGAGCGGCTCGCCGAGACCGGGGCGCGACCCTGGATCGTGGGCGGCCTCGTGGCGGCCGAGCTCGGCGGCGGACTGTTGCTCGGCGTGTGCGCGGGTCGTGTCGACTACTCGCGGTTGCGCGAGACGCTGCCGGAGGCGCTTGCCGGGATCGACGCGGTGCGACGGCTGCGCCGGGGGAGCGGGGAGCGGCCGGGCGGCGCCGACGACGAACAACGGCTCGACGAGCAGGAGACGGTCGAGTTGACCGAGGTCGCCGCCGGGGTGCGGGGCGAGCACGCGGACGCTGCGACTCCGCGCGGAGCGGCGGATCCCGACCGGGGGGCGGATCCCGACCGGCGGGCGGGTCCCGACCGGGAGACGGAGCCCGGCGCCGACTCGGATCCCGACCGGGAGACGGATCCCGGGACCGATCCCGAGTCGGAGTCGGATGCGCTGGCGCGCGCCTACTCCTGGGACGGGCGGCTCGACGACGAGGCGGAGCCGGTATCCCGGCCCCGATCCGGTTGGCGCTTCCCGCGTCGAGGGCGCTAGGCTGGCAGGGCAATCCACGGGAGTCCCGACGCGCGGGGCTGAGAGGGAGCACGCGAGCTCCGACCGTTCAACCTGATCTGGTTCATACCAGCGGAGGAAGGAAGCCCCTCGATGATGTCTGCAGGTCCGTCACATCCCGCCGCTCGCGTTCGCCGGCGCCGTTCCGCGCTCGCGCCGCTCGCCCTCGCCGCCGCCCTCGGCGTCGCCCTCGCCGGTTGTTCGGGTACCGCTCCCGACGCGAATCCCGGAGAGGCCGGCGATGCGAAGAAGGTGACGCTCGTCGTGCACGACTCCTTCCCGAACGAGGAGTTCGCGGAGGCCGCGAGCGAGGCCACCGGATACGAGGTCGAGGTGATCTCCGCCGGCGACGGCGGTGAACTCACCAACAAGCTCGTGCTCACGAAGGGCGCTCCCATCGCCGACGCCTTCTTCGGGGTCGACACGATCTTCGCGTCGCGCGTCGTCGAGAACGGGGTCGCCGAGCCGTACACCCCCGAGGGCGCTCCCGAGGCGGCGTCCGAGTACGCGGTCGACGACGCAGGATCCCTGACCCCCGTCGACCGCGGCGCGGTGTGCGTCAACATCGACACGGGATGGTTCGCGGAGCAGGGTCTGCCGGAGCCGCAGAGCTACGAGGACCTCGCCGATCCCGCGTATCGGGACCTGAGCGTGCTGCTCGATCCGACCGCATCCTCGACCGGCGCCTCGTTCCTCGTCGGCACGGTCGCCGAGTTCGGCGAGGACGGCTTCGCCGAGTACTGGCAGAGCCTCGTCGACAACGGCGCCCGCATCGAGCAGGGCTGGAGCGACGCGTACAACGGCCAGTTCACGCAGGGCGGGGGAGACGGCACGCGTCCGATCGTGGTGTCCTACAGCTCCTCACCGGCCTTCACCGTGAGCGAGGACGGTTCTGCCAGCACCACGCGGGCCCTGCTCGACACCTGCACCGGTCAGGTCGAGTACGCCGGGGTGCTCGCCGGCGCCGCCAACCCCGAGGGTGCCAGAGCCGTCATCGACTACCTGGTCTCGCCCGAGTTCCAGGCGACGATCCCCGATGCCATGTACATGTATCCGATCGACGCGGAGGCGGAGATCCCGGCGTCCTGGGCCGAGTTCGCGCCGATGCCGAGCCGCGATCAGGCGAACGACCTGCCCGCCGCCGAGATCGAGCGCGGGCGCGAGGGCTGGCTCAAGACGCTGAGCGAGCAGATCGGGCTGTAGTGCGGCGCGCCGGGGAGCGATCCGCGGGAGAGGGTCCCGTTCGCTGGCCTGCCGCCATTGGATGGGGCGTCGCCGCGACCCCGCCGATCGCCTTCCTCGCGCTGTTCTTCCTCTGGCCGGTGCTCTCGCTCGTGGCGACGGGCCTCCTCGAGGACGGTCGGCCGGATCTGAGCGGGATCCCGGAGGTCTTCGGCTCGGGGCGGACCTGGCGCGTGATCGGGCAGACCGTCGCACAGGCCTCGCTCGCGACGGTCCTCTCGGTGCTGCTCGGGATCCCCGCGGCGTACGCGCTCTACAAGCTCGATTTCCCCGGTCGAACGCTGCTGCGCGGGTTGCTCACGGTGCCGTTCGTGCTGCCGACCGTCGTGGTCGGCGTCGCCTTCTCCGCGCTCCTCGGCGCGGGCGGGCCGCTCGAGCGGCTCGGGCTCGAGCGCAGCTTCGCGAGCATCGTGGCCGCGCTCGCGTTCTTCAACGTGACGGTCGTCGCGCGAACGGTCGGCGGCTTCTGGGCGCGGCTCGACGACAGCTCGGCGATGGCGGCGAGGGTGCTCGGCGCGGGCCGGATCCGGGCGTGGGTGACGGTCACCCTTCCCGCGCTCGGGCCCGCGATCGCCTCCGCCGCCGCCCTCGTGTTCCTGTTCAGCTCGACGTCCTTCGGGATCGTGCTGATCCTCGGAGGGCGCGAGTTCTCCAACGTCGAGACGGAGATCTACCGGCTGACCGTGCAGTTCCTCGATCTGCGGGGCGCGGCCGTGCTGTCGCTCGCGCAGTTCGCGATCGTGGGTCTCGCGCTCTTCGCCTCGGCGCGCCTGCGCGGCTCCGGCGAGCGGGCAGTCGAGCTCCGCGCAGAGCACGACGCCGGCGGAGGTGCGGCGCGGCGGCCCGAGCGCGCGGACGTCCCCGCGCTCGTCGTGTTCGGCGCCACCGCTCTGCTGCTGCACGCGCTCCCCATCCTGACCCTCGTGGCGCGCTCGCTGCGCGGGCCGGGCGGCGACTGGACGCTCGCGAACTACGTCGCGCTCGTCGATCCGCCCGACGAGTTCCCCCTCGACGCCCCGGTGCTCTCCGCGGTGTGGCTCTCGGTCCGCATCGCACTGGTGGCCGCGCTCATCGCCATGACGCTCGGGATGCTCATCGCCCTGGTGCTCTCGCGCCGCCCGGCGTCCCCGGTCATCAGGCGGGGCATGGGACTGTTCGACAGCCTCGTCATGCTCCCGCTCGGAGTCTCGGCGGTGACGCTCGGATTCGGTCTGCTGATCACGATGCACCGGCCGCTCGGGATCGGCTTCGACCTGCGCACCTCGACGGCGCTCATCCCGATCGCCCAGGCGCTCGTGGCGCTGCCGCTCGTGGTGCGGGTGCTCCTGCCGGTGCTGCGCGGGATCGACCAGCGCCTCCGATTCGCGGCCGCCACGCTCGGAGCGGATCCGCTCGCCGTGCTCCGCACGATCGACCTGCCGATGCTCGGGCGTTCGGCCGGGCTCGCGCTCGGCTTCGCGTTCGCGGCCTCGCTGGGCGAGTTCGGCGCGACGTCGTTCCTGGTGCGCCCGGGTGCGCAGACGCTCCCGGTGGCCGTCGCCGAGCTCATCGGGCACCAGGCGCCCGGCAGTTACGGGGCGGGACTCGCTGGATCGGTCGTGCTCGGCGCGCTGGCCGCTGGAATCATGCTGTTCGCGGAACGTCTCCGCACGGACCAGAGGAGCGAGTTCTGATGGAGGCCGACGACCTGCGGGACTACGACGTGATCCTGATCGACGGACGCTCCGGATCGGGCAAGACCTCCCTGACCGAGCGGCTGGCGAATCGCTTCCACGCTGAGGGACGGAGCGCGCAGATCCTCCACGTCGAGGATCTCTATCCGGGCTGGGACGGGCTCGCTGCGGGATCCCGCGCCGTTGCGGGCGCGCTGGCGGACGGCGCCTACCGGCGGTACGACTGGGTGCTCGGAGGCTTCGCCGAGTCGGTGCCGATCACGGACGACGTGCCGTTGATCATCGAGGGGTGCGGGGCCATCACCGCGGAGAATCTCGCCGCGGCGCGCGCCTGGGCGGGGGCCCCTCGTTCCGCGCCGGGGCGCGAGCCGCGGGTGCACGGCGTGTGGATCGACTGCCCGGCCGAGCTCAGGCGATCCCGCGCGCTCGCGCGGGACGGCGAGACGTTCCGTCCGTACTGGGAGCGCTGGGCGGCGCAGGAGGAGGCGCACTACGCGGTCCACAAGCCCTGGGTCCTCGCCGACGAGGTGCTGCGCGTCGGCGACGCATCCGCCGGTGCGGCGACCGTCGGTCGGGGGCCGGACGCCGCGCCGCGCCGGGTAGACTGATCGGGTGCTGAAAGTAGCGGTTCTGATCTCCGGCGGCGGCAGCAACCTCGAAGCGCTGCTCGAAGCGGCGGCGGATCCCGCGTTCCCGGCACGCATCGTCTGCGTCGGATCCGACACCGAGGCTCCCGGCCTCGCCCACGCCGAGGCGGCGGGAGTCCCCGCGTTCATCATCCGTCCGGGCGACTACGACTCCCGCGAGGAGTGGGGCCAGGTGCTCGCCGCGGCGATCCAGGAGCACGGCGTCGGCACGGGACCGGAGCCCGGGCTCGTCGTGAGCGCCGGGCTGATGCGGATCCTGCCCCCCGGCTTCGTGCGCGAGTTCTCGCCGCACCTCATCAACACGCATCCGGCGCTGCTCCCGCTGTACCCCGGGGCCCACGCGGTGCGGGACGCGCTCGCCGCGGGCGCCGCGGTCACGGGTGTCACCGTGCACGTCATCGACGAGGGCGTCGACACCGGGCCGACGCTGCGCCAGGCGACGGTCGAGGTGCGTCCGGGCGAGACCGAGGCCGAACTGCACGAGCGCATCAAGCGGCTCGAACGCCCGCTGCTCGTGCAGACGGTGCGTGAGATCGCCCTCGGTGAACTCGATCTCGCGGCGGCCGAGGCTCCGTGACCACAGACACCCCGACACCGATACGAAGGAGCCCTACCCGCATGGCAGTCCAGAGCCACGACCCCAGCCTCTACGAGCACCGAGACCGGATCGCCGTGCGCCGCGCGCTCATCTCGGTGAGCGACAAGACGCGGCTGCTCGATCTCGCGGGCGCCCTCGCCGAGGCCGGCGTCGAGATCGTGTCGACCGGTTCCACGGCCGCCGCGATCCGCGAGGCGGGCCACCGGGTGACCGATGTCTCGGAGGTCACCGGGTTCGCGGAGGCGCTCGACGGACGGGTGAAGACCCTCCACCCGGCGGTGCACTCCGGGCTCCTCGCCGACCTGCGGCTCGCGTCGCACCGGGAGCAGCTCGAGCAGCTCGGCTTCGCCCCCTTCGAGCTCGTCGTCGTGAACCTCTACCCCTTCGAGGAGACCGCGGCCTCGGGCAAGCCCGCGGCCGACGTGATCGAGAACGTCGACATCGGCGGCCCCGCCATGGTTCGCGCGACGGCGAAGAACCACGCGAACGCCGCGATCGTCGTCTCCCCGCGCCGTTACGACGAGGTCGTCGACGCCGTTCGGGCGGGCGGCACCACACTCGCGCTGCGCCGCTCGCTCGCGACCGAGGCCTTCGTCCACACGGCGCAGTACGACGCGGCCGTGGCCAACTGGTTCCTCGATCAGGAGGATCGCTCCTGGGACGACTCGGGCGAACCGGAGGCCGGGGGCGACGAGGAGGCCTCGATCGACAGCGTCTTCGAGACCGCAGAGGGGTACGTCGGCTACGAGATCTTCGGCCTGCGCGAGAGCGTGCTCCGCTACGGCGAGAACAGCCACCAGCGAGCCGCGCTCTTCACCGAGAGCGAGGGAGCCGGGATCGCCCAGTCGACGCGGCTGCACGGCAAGGAGATGTCGTACAACAACTACGTGGACGCCGACGCGGCGCTCCGAGCGGCCTACGATCACGAGCGCCCCGCGGTCGCGATCATCAAGCACGCCAACCCCTGCGGGATCGCCGTGGCGCCCGAGGGGGCGGAGGATCCCATCGCCGCCGCGCACGAGCTCGCGCACGCCTGTGATCCGGTATCGGCGTTCGGCGGGGTCATCGCGGCGAACCGGATCGTCACGAAGCGGATGGCGGAGACCGTCTCCGGGATCTTCACCGAGGTGATCGTCGCGCCGGGCTTCGAGCCGGAGGCGCTCGCGATCCTGACGCAGAAGAAGAACGTGCGGCTGCTCGTGCTGCCGGCGGATTTCGTGCCGAACCCCGTCGAGCTGCGCCAGGTCTCGGGCGGGTTCCTGCTGCAGGACGCCGACCGCTCCTTCACTCCCGCCTCCGAGTGGGAGCTCGTCACGGGTGAGCCGGTCGACGCCGCGACGCTCGGCGACCTCGAGTTCGCCTGGCGATCCTGCCGAGCGGTGAAGTCGAACGCGATCCTGCTCGCCTCGGGCGGGGCGTCCGTCGGCGTCGGCATGGGACAGGTCAACCGGGTCGACTCGTGCCGCCTGGCCGTCGAGCGCGCGGGAGACCGTGCTCGCGGGTCCGTCGCAGCCTCAGACGCGTTCTTCCCCTTCGCGGACGGGCTTCAGGTGCTGCTCGACGCGGGTGTTCGCGCCGTCGTGCAGCCGGGGGGCTCGGTGCGGGATCCCGAGGTGATCGAGGCTGCCGAGGCAGCGGGCGTCACGATGTACTTCAGCGGGGAGCGGCACTTCTTCCACTGAGGGATCCGACCGGGCCGGGAGACGGGGCCGGCCGGCGCGGTGCGCCGGGTTGCGCGGTGGCCGGCCGCGCGGTGACCGGGCGGCGCGACGACTCGGCCGGGTGTCGCGGTGGCACGCTGGACCGCGCGGCTCGATAGCATGGTGAGCATGGAGATCGTCAAGGGAATTCTGGTCGTTCTGCACCTCATCGGCTTCGGCGCCGTGTTCGGGAGCACCCTCGCTCAGCTGTCGGCGGTGAAGCACGCGCGGGCGCGGATCACCCCCGGCATCCTGCATGGCGCGTCGCTGCTGTTCGCGACCGGGCTGCTGCTGGTCGCCTCGATCTACATGCTCGGCGGGGAGCCGAACAACGCGAAGATCGGCGTGAAGACCCTCGTTCTCATCGCGATCATCGTCCTCATCCTCGTGAACCGCAAGAAGGAGAGCGTGCCCGGAGGGGTGCTCGGTGCGATCGCAGGCCTCTCGGTCCTGAACGTCGCGCTCGCCGTGCTCTGGAGCTGAGCCGCCGGGCGCGCGCTCGCCGCGCCCGGCTCAGCTCGCGCGTGCCCCGCGCCCGCGTGCTCGCTCTCGCTCCGCGCTCGCGTGCTC
>JAPSIU010000181.1 GCA_031178565.1 Leucobacter sp.
AGTGGCCCAGCACGAGCTCCTCCTCCGGCAGCGCCGCCACGGCGCTCAGCAGGGGGGCGTAGAAGATCTTCAGGTGGAGATCCCGCACCTCTCGCTTCACCCGCTCCCAGAAGCCGAGCAGCGCGGGACCGTTCTCGGCGAGCATGCTGGCGCGGGCGAGCACGCGCAGCCCCTCCTCGTCGCGCGGCATGATCGCGGTCCGCCGGAGTTCGCGCAGCTGCAGGCGGTGCTCGAGCACTCGCAGCCTCCGGTAGTCGGCCGCGAGACGATCCCCGTCGCCGCGCGCGACGTACCCGCCCTCGACGAGGGCGCGAAGCGCGGGAAGCGTGCCGCGGAGATGCAGTCGCTCGTCGTACTGACCGTGCACGAGCTGCAGCAGCTGCACGCTGAACTCGATGTCGCGGAGCCCCCCGGGGCCGAGCTTCAGCTGCACCTCCAGCTCGTCGTCGGCGATGTGCTCGGTGACCCTCTGCCGCATGCGCTGCACCGACCCGACGAAGTCCTCGCGCGACGAAGACGCCCAGACGAGATGTCTCGTCCGATCCACGAACTCCTCTCCGAGCGCGACGTCGCCGGCCAGGGGCCGCGCCTTCAGCAGCGCCTGGAACTCCCAGGCCTTCGCCCAGCGCTCGTAGTAGCTGAGCATGGAGCCCAGTGTGCGCACGAGGGCGCCGTGACGCCCTTCGGGGCGAAGGTTCGCGTCCAACTGCCACAGCGGGGGCTCGATACCGGGATCGTGGATCCCGCGCATCGTCTCGCTCGCGAGCCGTGTGGCGATCCTGATCAGCGCGTCCGCGTCGAGCACCTCGTCGTTCGAGCTCTCCGCGATGAAGACGACGTCGACGTCGGAGACGACGTTCAGTTCTTCGGCGCCGCACTTCCCCATCGCCACGATCGCGAGTCGGACCGCCGCGAGTCGCTCCGCCGAGACCGGCGGGCCGGAGGCGCCGTTCTCCAGCGACGCGCGGGCCACGATCAGGGCGGCCTCGATCGCCGCTCCCGCGAGCGCGGACAGCGCGGCCGCGACCTCCTCGAAGGCCTCGGTCGCCCGCCCCTCGAGCCCGCATCGCAGGTCGTGCAGCATCAGTTCGGCGAGCAGTTCCCGGTACCGCACGCGCAGCGCGTTCCAGCCGGCCTCCCCCGGGAGCGCATCGCCCGTTCCGGCGTCGACGACCGATGAGGCGAGCTCGGAGCGCGCCTCGTCGGTCGGGACGACGCGGCCGCCCCTCGCCAGGATCTCCCCCAGCCGCCCGGGCTGCCTGGCGAAGAAGTCGCCGAGGGCCGGAGACGCCCCGAAGAGCAGGCAGAGCCGTTCCAGCCCCGCGTCGTCCAGCTGCCGGAGCACACTCGGGTGGCGTTCCGCGAGATGCCGTGCGCGCGTCAGCGCCGCATCGGGATCGGCGGCCCGGGAGAACGCGACGAGGAGCGCCCCGGCCGAAGCCCCCAGCTCTCCGGCCAGCTCGTCCAGCTGCGCCCGTGAGCTCGTGAGCTCCTGGAACCCCGCCCGAGCCAGGTCCGCGAGCTTCAGCTCGTTCTGCCGCCCCGCTGCCATGCGCTCGTGTCAGACGGTGTCGAGCATCGACGAGAGCTCGTACGGCGTCACCTGGCTGCGGTACTCGGCGACCTCTCGGCGCTTGTCGCGGATCAGGTACGCGAACACCTGCTCGCCCAGCGTCTCGGCGACGAGTTCGGAGCGCTCCATCACCGCGAGGGCGTGATCGAGGCTCGTCGGCAGCGGGTCGAAGCCCATCGCGTGCCGCTCGCCGTCGCTCAGCGCCCAGACGTTGTTCTCGGCCTCCGGCGGGAGTTCGTACTCCTCCTTGATGCCCTTGAGGCCGGCGGCGAGCAGCACCGAGAAACCGAGGTAGGGGTTCACGGCGCTGTCCATGCCGCGGTACTCGACGCGCGCCGCACCGCCTTTGCCGGGCTTGTACATCGGAACGCGCACGAGCGCGGAACGGTTGTTGTGCCCCCAGCTGACGAAGGACGGGGCCTCGTCTCCGCCCCACAGCCGCTTGTAGGAGTTGATGTACTGATTGGTGATGGCCGTGATCTCGGGCGCGTGGCGCAGCAGGCCCGCGACGAAGCGACGGCCGGTCTGCGAGAGCTGATACTTCGCACCGGGATCGTAGAAGGCGTTCGAGTCTCCCTCGAACAGCGAGACGTGCGTGTGCATCCCCGATCCGGGCTGGCCCACGAGCGGCTTCGGCATGAAGGTCGCGTGCACGCCCTGCGAGATCGCGACCTCCTTCACGACCGTGCGGAAGGTCATGATGTTGTCGGCGGTCGTCAGCGCGTCGGCGTAACGGAGGTCGATCTCGTTCTGGCCCGGCCCCGCCTCGTGGTGGCTGAACTCGACCGAGATGCCGAGATCCTCGAGCATGTTGACGCTCTCGCGACGGAAGTCGTGCGCGGTGCCGCCCGGCACGTTGTCGAAGTAGCCGGCGCGGTCCACGGGAATGGGGCCCTCGGTGCCGAAGTCCTTGGACCGCAGCAGGTAGAACTCGATCTCGGGGTGGGTGTAGAAGGTGAAGCCCTGCTCTGCGGCGAGGGCGAGGGTGCGCTTCAGCACGTTGCGGGGGTCTGCGACCGCGGGTTCGCCGTTGGGCGTGCGGATGTCGCAGAACATCCGAGCGGTCGGTTCGAGCTGACTGCGCCACGGCAGGAGCTGGAAGGTCGACGGATCCGGAACGGCAACGAGATCGGATTCGTACGCGCGGGTCAGCCCCTCGATGGCGGAACCGTCGAAGCCGATCCCCTCGCTGAACGCCCCCTCGACCTCGGCCGGGGCGAGCGCCACCGACTTCAGCGTGCCGGACACATCGGTGAACCACAGGCGCACGAACCTGACGCCGCGCTCCTCGATGGTGCGAAGAACAAAATCGCGCTGTTTACTCACACCCGCTCCGTTCGCTCAGGACGTCTGCCCCGATCAGACTACCGTCCGACGGTGACGATCGTGTTACAGGATCGACGGAGGACGACGAGCCGCCGGAGCCCCGGGGATCAGCGATCCTCGGCCTCTTCCTCCTCGGCCCACTTGCGCGCCCGCTCCGCGACGATCTCGTTCGCTCTCGCCGCCTCCTCGCGCGTGGAGAAGGGGCCCACGCGATCGACCGACAGCGACTGCGGTCCCTCCTCGACCTGACCCGTGCGGGTGTTGAACCAGTACGTCTCCTCGGGATCTTCGATTCCCCAGTCGCGCTTGCTCATGGCATCGTTCCTCTCCGGTCGGCGGAACCGGTCGTCCGCCCCACTCCTAGACTAGGACCATGCCATTCGATGTACAGGGCCGACTCGTCCCAGGAGCGGTCCCCTCCACCCGGAAGCCGCCGCCCTCCATCGTCAGACCTCCCTACGTCGGGCGTGCCGCGCCGCCCGCGTACTCTGGCGATAACACCTATACGGAGGAGGAGATCGGCCGGATCCGCGCCTCCGGCCGGATCGCGTCGCGCGCGCTCGACGCGGTCGGCGAGGCCGTGCGCCCCGGTGTCACGACCGCCGAGCTGGATCGTGTGGCCTACGAGTCCGTCGTGTCGCAGGGCGCATACCCGTCGACCCTCGGCTACCGCGGCTATCCCGCTTCGAGCTGCACCTCCGTCAACGAGGTCATCTGTCACGGGATCCCCGACGACACGGTGCTCCGCGAGGGCGACATCGTCAACGTCGATGTCACGGCCTACCTGGACGGCTTCCACGGCGACACCAATCGCACGTTCCGCGTCGGGGAGGTCTCCGAGGAGGTGGATCTCCTGGTCGAGCGCACCCACGAGGCGATGATGCGCGGGATCAAGGCCGCGAAGCCGGGCCGTCAGGTGAACGTGATCGGGCGGGTCATCGAGACCTATGCGAAGCGCTTCGACTACGGCGTGGTCCGCGACTTCACCGGGCACGGGGTCGGTTCGTCGTTCCACACGGGCCTCATCATCCCGCACTACGACTCCGCTCCCGCCTACGCCGACGTGATCGTGCCCGGCATGGTGTTCACGGTCGAACCGATGCTGACCCTCGGAACGCACGAGTGGGATCAGTGGGATGACGGCTGGACCGTGACGACCCGCGACGGATCCGTCACCGCGCAGTTCGAACACACGATCCTCGTGCGAGAGGACGGCTACGAGATTCTCACGGTATCGGAGTAGCGGCTTGGGCTCGGGCAGGGCCCTGATCCGCCGTGCCGGTCTGAGGTGGAATGGGCCGGATCATACGCCGGGTTCTGTCCCGCACCGGCCCTGCGGCCGAGGCGGTGACGGTCATCTCTCTCGGGGCACTGTCGCCAGTACCCTCTAGCGGCCTACCCGAGGACTCGGCGGGGCGCGTCATCATCCTCTGTCTGGCCTTGCTCCGAACGAGGTTTACCTGGCCGCCCGTGTCACCACGAGCGCCGGTGGTCTCTTACACCACCCTTTCACCCTTACCCGATCCGGCGAGCCGGTTCGGGCGGTCTGCTCTCTGTTGCACTTTCTCGCGGGTTGCCCCGGGTGGGCGTTACCCACCGTCCTCCCCTGCGGAGCCCGGACGTTCCTCGGTGCGATCGCCGCTTGCGCGGCGCCGCCACGCGACCGTCTCACCGACCCATTCCGGGATCCAGTCTACTCCGCCTCGGCGACTGAACGTGCAGAGCCTCTCCCGTTACTCGTCCACCCGGATCAGGATCGCGCCCGTTCCGGGGCAGAACACGATCTCGTCGGGAGCGGTCGCGCGGATATCGCTGAGTTCGGCGGGTGCGAGCGCCATGTTGCTCGCCTCGGATACGTTGCCCCGCAGCCTCGCCGCGCCGACCCCGACGCGTGCGCGGAGCTCCTCGTAGAGCTCGATCAGCTCGCGCTGGATCTCGGCCGCGACATCGGCCCGCTCCTCTAGGTTCGACGAGATCTCACTGTCGAGACGCTTCTCGGCGTCGTCGATCCGGGTCTGGATCGCGGCGCGCCGCTCGTCGACGCTCCCGAGCCGCTGCTGGGCCTCAGCGAAGGCCGCCTGCGCCTGCTCCTGCGCCTCCATGATCTCGAGTTCACGGTCCTCGAGATCAGCTTGACGGCGCGTCAGCGTCTCGAGCTCGCTCTGCAGCGCCTGCGCCTCCTTGCTCGAGGTGCTGACGCTCAGCAGCTGCTGGTCGCGGTCGCGGCGCTGCTGCACCATCGCGACGTCGGCCTCGATGCGCTCGAGCTCGGCGCGCTGCGTGTCGAGCTCGCGCTGCGCTCGCATGAAATGATCGCGGGCCTCGCCCGCCTCTCCGCTCAGCCCCTCGAGCTCCGCTCGCTCGGGCAGCGTCGACCGCTTGCGCCGCAGCCGAGCCACGGTGTTGTCGAGATCCTGGAGATCGAGCAGCAGACGTTGCTGGCGGGGACTGGCCTTCATGGCTGCAAGCCTAGTGCACGGGAACCGGGCTCCAGGAGCGACGGCTCGAGGGCGGATGGACAGCTAGACGGCGAACGTCCAGGGATCGGTGCGGAGCGTGCTGACCCGGAACTCCACGCCCGGGAGGCGATCCGCGAGGCGGGAGGCAGCCCCCTCGAGCCACAGCGACTCGCTCGCCCAGTGCGCCACGTCGACGAGCGCGGGCCCGCCCGCGGCGAGCGAGAGCTCGAGCGACTCCTGTGCGGGATGATGCCGGAGATCCGAGGTCAGATAGACGTCGGCGGCGCGCACGGCGGGGTGGTCGAGCAGGCTGTCGCCCGCGCCCCCGAGCAGAGCGACCCGCTGCACCGCGCGCTCGGGATCGCCGGCCACTCGCACGCCGCTCACGGTCTCGGGCAGGATCTCGGCGACGCGCTCCGCGAAGGCGCGCAGCGGGACCGGCGCGGCGAGCATCCCCACCCGCCCGAGGCCCGATGCGGGATCCGCGGCGCCCGGGACGATCGGGACCGCGTCGACGAGACCCAGGCGCCGCGCGATCACGTCGGAGACTCCCCCGAGCGGCGCGTCGGCGTTGGTGTGCGCCGCGAAGAGGGCGCAGCCGCCGCGGATGAGGCGGGCGAGCAG
>JAPSIU010000182.1 GCA_031178565.1 Leucobacter sp.
GTCGGACTGATGATCTTCCTCGCCTACTCCACGACGCCCCTCGTCGCACGACGCCGCGGAGCCGGCGATCGGCGCGGCGCCGTGCAGGCGGGCATCGACGGGCTGTGGCTCGGCCTCGGGATCGGGGCCGTCGTCGGCGCGGCGCTCTGGTTCGCGAGCGGTCCGCTCGTCGCGGCCTTCGGCGCGGCGCCGGAGACGAGCGAGCAGGCGCTCGTCTACCTCTCGATCTCGTGCCTCGGCATCCCCGCGATGCTCGTCGTCTTCGCCGCGAGCGGGCTGCTGCGCGGCCTGCAGGACACGCGCACTCCGCTCGCCGTCGCGACGATCGGCTTCGCGGCGAACGCGCTGCTCAACTGGTGGTTCATCTACGGACTGGGTTTCGGGATCGCGGGCAGCGCGTGGGGAACGGTGCTCGCGCAGTGGGGCATGGTCGGGGTCTACCTCGCGGTCATCGCCCGGCACGCCCGAAGGGCGGGAGCCGGATTCCTTCCGCACCGCGACGGCGTCGCCCACGCGGGACGCAGCGGGGGCTGGCTCTTCATCCGCACCGTCGGTCTGCGGGCGGCGCTCCTCGCGACGGTGTTCGCGGCGACGAGCCACGGCACCGCCGCGACCGCCGGGTACCAGGTCGTCTTCACCGTGTTCAGCACTGCGGCGTTCGCGCTCGACGCCCTCGCGATCGCGGCCCAGGCGCTCATCGGAGACGCACTCGGATCCCGCGACGCGGAGCGGGCCGGCCTCGTGCTGCGCCGCACCGTGTTCTGGGGAATCGGCTGCGGCGCGGCGCTCGGGATCCTGCTCGCGGCGGCGAGCCCGGTCATCGGCCGGGTCTTCACGGGGGACCAGGCGGTGCTCGCGATCCTGCCTCCCGCGGTCCTCGTGCTCGGGCTGTCCCTCCCGCTCAGCGGTTTCGTCTTCGTGCTCGACGGCGTGCTGATGGGCGCCGGCGACGCCCGCTACCTCGCCTGGACGAGCCTCGTGAATCTCGCGGTCTACCTTCCCGCCCTGTGGCTCCTCACCGCGCTCGTGCCGTCGGGCACCCCGGCCCTCGTGGCGCTCACCGCCGGGTTCACGGTCGTGTTCATGCTCGCGCGGGCGATCACACTCGGGATCCGCGCCCGCGGAGACCGCTGGATCGTGCTGGGCGCCTGAGCGGGCATGAGCCACCATCTTCTTTCTAACGGATGATAATTCTCACGCTAGATTCCGGGTAGTCTTATGTCAATAAAATCTTCCGTTAGATTGGCGGGGCCGATGGAGTCGTTCGACGACCGGGTCGCGGGAATCGGCGCACTCGCCGACCCGATCCGTCGCGAGCTCTATCTCTACGTCTGCGCCCAGCCGCGCGCCGTCGGCCGCGACGAGGCCGCCGCCGCCACGGCGATGCCGCAGCACAAGGCCAAGTTCCACCTCGACCGCCTCGAGCAGGAGGGCCTGCTCGAGGCGGAGTACGCGCGCATCGGCGGACGCACCGGCCCCGGCGCGGGGCGCACCTCCAAGCTGTATCGGCGCACCCGGCGCGAGATCGCGGTCTCGCTGCCCGAGCGGCGCTACGAACTCGCCGGGCGGCTCATGGCCGAGGCGATCTCCCGCGCCACGATGAACGGCGAGCCCGTGATCGACGCCCTCGCGCGGACGGCGGCGGAGTGGGGGCGGCGGATCGGGGCGGCGGCGGCGGGCACGGCCGCCACTGGCGCACCCTCCGCCGACGCGACGGCCCTCGACCTCGCCCGGCGAGCGCTCGAGGCCTACGGCTACGAGCCGCGACCGGCCGGGAGCACCCGCCTCGACCTCGTCAACTGCCCGTTCCACGCGCTCGCGCAGGAGCAGACCGAACTGATCTGCGGGATGAACCGGGCACTCGTCGGGGCGCTCGCGGAAGAGGTGGGCGCCGACAGGCTCCGATGCGTCCCCGACGAGGATCCCGGCCACTGCTGCGTCGCCGTCGCACTCCGCGGCGCTGCAGCCGGCGAGGAGCAGCGAGAGGGCTCGGGGGTCCCGCAAAGAAACGCGGACACCGTCTAGACTTGCTTGATCCGGACTCGCTCTGGCCGCTCGATCCGACTCTCCGGAAGCACCGTGACCTACGCCGATTCTCCCGAGAAGCGCTCCGCCTCACGCTGGACGACGGGCATCCTCGTCGTCTTCATGCTGCTCGGGATCGGCTTCGGCAGCTGGCTCAGCCGACTGCCGGCGGTGAGAGACCATCTCAGTGCGAGCACACTCGAGATGAGCGTCTTCGGGCTCGTCCTCGCTCTTGGCGCGGTCACGGGCCTCGTCCTGTCCGGACGCAGCGTCACGCGTCTCGGCCCCAGGCGGACGCTCGCGATCGGCGTCCTGGCGCAGGCGCTCGCGATGCCCGCCGCGACCATCCTCTTCTGGACGGGCGCGACCGTTCCGGCGGTCGTCTGCCTGGCCGTGTTCGGGTTCTCCTTCAGCACGTGCGACGTCGCGATGAACGTCAGCGGCGCGGCCGCCGAACGCGCGCTCGGCAAACCCCGCATGCCGCTCCTCCACGCCGGATACAGCATGGGGAGCGTCAGCGCCATGGGACTCGGCGCGCTGGCCGAGGCCGCGCGGATCCCGGTCCCGATCCACCTCTCGGTGCTGTTCGCGCTGATCGCCGCCGGGGTGCTCCTCGCGCTCCGTCCGGTGCCCCGTGACGAGCACGCCGCGGTCCACGGCACGAGCCGCGAGACGTCGCCCCGCATCACCACGCACACGGGACCGGTCCGGATCGCGGACGCGCCCGACCGCGCCGCGCTCCGTCCGCCCTCGCGCTACAACCCCTGGCGGGATCCACGGGTCCTGCTGATCGGCGTCGTCGCGATGAGCATGAGCCTCGCGGAGGGCACCGCGAGCGACTGGCTGCCGCTCGCACTGGCCGACGGACGCGGGTTCTCCAACGCCGCGGCGGCTCTGACGCTCGGCGCGTTCTTCGTCTCGATGACCCTCACCCGGATCTGCGGATCCTGGGTGCTCAACCGACTCGGACGCATCGTCGTGCTGCGCGGCGGGGCGCTCCTCGTCATCATCGGCCTCGTCGTCGTGATCCTGGTCCCGTTCGGACCCGCGAGCGTCGTGGGAGCCGTGCTGTGGGGCGTCGGGTGCGCGTTCGGGTTCCCGGTCAGCATCTCCGCGGCCGCCGACGATCCCGCGACGGCCGTGCGCAGCGTCGCGGCCGTCTCCGCCATCGCCTACACGGCGTTCCTGCTCGGACCGATGATGATCGGCTTCCTCGGCGAGCACTTCGGGTTGCTCGACGCGTTCTGGCCGCTCGTCGTGTTCTCCGCGCTCACGCTCGTGTTCGCGGGGGCGGCGCGCGAGCGATCCGGCGCCCGGGCCGATCCCCGCGCGAACCGCTAAGCTGTCCCGGTGCGAATCGTTGTTGCTGACTGCTCCGTCGACTACGCGGGACGCCTCTCCGCTCACCTGCCCCGGGCGAAGCGCGTGCTCATGCTCAAGAACGACGGCAGCATCCTCGTCCACTCCGACGGCGGCTCCTACAAGCCGCTGAACTGGATGAGCCCGCCCTGCACGCTCGCCGCGCTCGAACTCGACGAGGATCAGACGGCCGCCGGCATCGTCGAGGCGTGGCAGGTGACCCACAAGAAGACCGCCGACAAGCTGATCGTCTCGGTGTTCGAGATCATCCACGACACCTCGCACGACCTAGGCGTCGATCCGGGCCTCATCAAGGACGGGGTCGAGGCGCACCTGCAGGAGCTGCTCGCGGATCAGATCGAGCTCGTCGGCGAGGGACACTCGCTCGTGCGCCGGGAGTACATGACGGCGATCGGGCCGGTGGACATCCTCGCGCGCGACGCATTGGGCGCCTCGGTCGCGATCGAGATCAAGCGGCGCGGCGAGATCGACGGCGTCGAGCAGCTCACGCGCTATCTCGAACTCATGAACCGCGACCCGGTGCTCGCTCCCGTGCACGGGGTGTTCGCGGCGCAGGAGATCAAGCCGCAGGCGCGCACCCTCGCCGAGGACCGCGGGATCCGCTGCCTCGTGCTCGACTACGACGCGATGCGCGGCATGGAGGATCACAACACGCTGTTCTGAGGGCTCCCGGGCCGCCGCCTTCCGATCCGTCGCGCCGGGCTCGGCATCCGTCCCGCGTCAGCGCCGCCCGTGCAGGCCCGCCAGGATGATGTCGAGGCCGCGTTCGAACGAGGCGTCGAGGTCCCGCGTCGGATCGGATTCAGCGGATCCGGCCCCGGTCCCGGCCCCGGCTGTCGGCGCGTTCGCCGCTCCCAGCAGCGCGCCGAACTCCGCCGCCTGCCGGTGCGTCTGGGTCGACTGGGCGTGCCCGAAGGTGTAGAGCAGCAGGGTACGAGCCCCATCGGCTCCGACGACGCCGGTGAGACGCCGCTCCACCTCCGAGGCGCCGAGCCTGAACGCGGACGCGGTGGCCACCACATCGGCGCCGTCGCGCACGGCGAGCATGGCCTCGCGCAGGGCGACGCAGAAGGAACGGGGATCGGCGGAGTCGTCGAGGTCGCCGCCATCCGCCGTCGCCGGCCCCACGATCTCGTCCGCCATGAGCGCGAGGAGGGTCTGCTTGTTCGGCACGTGGTGGTAGAGCGCGCTCGGCTGCACGTCGAGTTCCGCGGCGACCCGCCGCATGGAGCAGTTCTCGAGCCCCTGCGCGTCGAGCACCCGCAGCGCCGCGGAGACGACGTCGGCGAGATTGTTGCGCATTCCCCCAGCCTAACGCTAACCTGAACAGCGTTCACCAGAACACCGTTCAGGTAGGGGTTTCGGCCCCCATCACCGACCCAGGAGGCCCCGTGACCACCGCAGACGCCGCGACCGATCCCGCGCTCGACACCCCGCGCCGGCGCAGCACGGCGACCGACCTCGCGCTGATCGCGACCTTCGCGGCGCTCATCGCGGTGTGCTCGATCATCCCGGGCGTCAGTCTCGGACCCGCTCCCCTCACCCTCCAGACCTTCGCCGTGATCCTCGCGGGCGCCGTGCTCGGGGCGAATCGCGGCTTCCTCGCGGTGCTGCTCTACCTCGTCATCGGAGCGGCGGGCCTGCCCGTCTTCGCCGGAGGATCGGCCGGCCTCGCCCCGTTCGCCGGCCCCACGGTCGGCTACCTCGTGAGCTTCCCGCTCGCGGCCTGGCTCACCGGCCTCATCGTCGAGCGCCTCCCCCGGCGCAAGATCGCCACGAGCATCCCGCTCATCTTCCTCGCCGGCCTCGTCGCCAACCTGGTCTTCGTGCACACGCTCGGCCCGCTCGGCCTCGCTTGGCGAGCCGACATGCAGGTCGGCGCGGCCTTCCTCTTCGATCTCGCGTTCTGGCCCGGCGACCTCGCGAAGACGCTGCTCGTCGCGCTCGTGGCGACCGCGGTGCACCGCGCGTTCCCCGCGCTGCTGCCCGCGCGCCGATAGGCGGGCGGCGATAGGCGGGCGGCCCGCCCGCTCGAATCCCCGAACACTCGGCGCAAAATGCGACCTCCCTCGCGAATGATCGCACTTTGCGCCAAGCGTTTCGGGAGCCGGGGCCGGGCCGGGCCGGGCCGACCCCGGGCCGGGCCGGGGTCGGAATATCCCGGACCGGGACCGGGGCAGCCACTCGAAACCAGCCCGGAACCCGCCAGCCGAAACCCGTCCCGAGCCCGACAGCATAGGATCGCCAGGTGATCGAACTCCGCGCCGCCGCCGTGACCGCGCCCTCCGCCGCGGGAGAGACGACGATCCTGCACCCGACGACACTCGCGCTCGCCGAGCACCGGATCTCGATCATCGGCGGCAACGGGTCGGGCAAGTCGACGCTCGCGCGCCTGCTGAACGGACTCGTCGAGCCGGCCTCCGGGACGGTGACCGTCACCCTCGACCGCCGCGGCACGGGAAACACGAGCAGGATGGGCAGCACGAACCGGGATGACGGGGTCGCAGGTTCAATCGCGCCCGGCGGTCCCCCGGCCCGCACCGCGGGCGGTCCCGCACCCCTCGAC
>JAPSIU010000183.1 GCA_031178565.1 Leucobacter sp.
CGGCACGGTGGATCTGCCCCGGATCGAGCCCGGACTGTCTCGCTCGAACTGGCGGGCCGGTTCCCGCCGGGTGCCGACCTCGAGGGCCCCTGGCGAATGCTTGTCGAAGCCGCGGCCGCGGCCGCGCAATAACCGGGAAGCGGTCGATCGCCGGGTACAGTCGTAGAGAATCGGCGGATCCCCGTCGGCAGAGCGCGAAACGGGAAGGCGGAGGCGTGCACCTGAAGAGTTTGACGCTCAAGGGCTTCAAGTCGTTCGCGCAGCCGACCACCTTTCAGTTCGAACCCGGAGTCACCGCGATCGTGGGCCCGAACGGCTCCGGCAAGTCCAACGTGGTCGACGCCCTCGCCTGGGTGATGGGGGAGCAGGGGGCGAAGACGCTCCGCGGCGGCAAGATGGAGGACGTCATCTTCGCCGGTACCTCGACTCGCGGGCCGCTCGGCCGGGCGGAGGTGAAGCTGACGATCGACAACAGCGACGGCGCCCTGCCGATCGAGTACTCCGAGGTGACGATCAGCCGAACGCTCTTCCGCAACGGGTCCAGCGAGTACGCGATCAACGGCGAGGGCTGCCGGCTGCTCGACGTGCAGGAACTGCTCAGCGATTCGGGTCTCGGTCGCGAGATGCACGTGATCGTGGGACAGGGGCAGCTCGACGCGGTACTGCGCGCGACGCCCGAGGATCGGCGCGGCTTCATCGAGGAGGCCGCCGGGATCCTCAAGCACCGCCGCCGCAAGGAGCGCACGCTGCGCAAGCTCGAGGCGATGGAGACGAACCTCACGCGCCTGAACGACCTCGCGGGTGAGATCCGGCGGCAGCTCAAGCCGCTGGGGCGCCAGGCCGAAGTGGCGAGAGAGGCGCAGGGGATCGCCGCCGAGGTGCGGGACGCGAAGGCGCGCCTGCTCGCCGACGACGTGTTCAGGCTCAGGACCGAACTCGGCGAGCTCGCGAAGGATGAGGCCGAGCAGCACTCGGAGCGCATCGTGCTGCAGGAGCAGATAGAGCAGAAGCAGCTGCGGATCCAGCGCCTCGAACAGGAGCAGCAGGGGGAGGAGCTCGACGCGGCGAGGCGCGTGACCCTCGGGCTCGAGTCGACGCTGACGAAGCTGCGAGGGCTCTATTCCCAGACCCAGCAGCGACTGACCTTCCTGGCGACGCAGGCGGAGGCCCCGGAGCAGTCCGGCAGGCTGAGCCGTTCCGCGATCGAGGAGGCCGCCGAGGAGGCCGCGCGCCTCGAGTCGCTCATCCCGACCGCGGAGGAGACGTGGGAGCGCGCGGGATCCACCAGGCGCCAGGCGCAGCAGGCACTCGACGCGATCGATGAGCACATCGCCGCGCAGAGCGCACTCGTCTCGAAGCACGATCTGCGATTGTCCCAGCTGCGGGGCGTGGTGGCGGCGGCCGAGCAGAAGCGCGAGACCGTCGCGCAGGAGGTGCGCCGCCGCGAGCACGCGCTCGCTCAGGCCGAGGAGCGAGCGGCCGACGCGGCGCTCCGTCTCGCCGAGTTCGAGGAGGAAGCGGGCGGAGCCGAGGTACCGGAGGGCGGGCTCGACGAGGCCTATCGCAGCGCCCAGGAGCGGCAGTCCCAGGCCGAGCAGCAGCGCGACGAGCTGCGCGAACGGCTCCACACGCTGGAGCAGGAGCGGGCCGGAACGGCGGCCCGCATCAGCGCGCTCACCCGGTCCCTCGACCAGCGCGACGCCTCCGGAGCCCTGCTGGATCAGGCTCCGAGCGGTATCCGGGGCAGGGTCGCCGACCACGTGAGGGTCGTTCCGGGGCACGAGGCCGCGGTCGGATCCGCGCTCGGCACCTTCGGAGACGCATTGCTCGCAGAGGGCGAGGATCACGCCGCAGCCGCGGTGGCGGCCGCGCACGACGAGGATCTCGGGCGACTGCGCGTGGTGGTGTCCTCCAGCGGCTCCGAGGCTGACGGAGTCTCCGAGGCTGGCGGAGTCTCCGGGATCGACGGGGTTCCCGCGATCGACGGCGTCACCAGGGTGCTCGACGTGATCGAGGAGGCCCCGCCGGGCGTGCTCGGGCTCCTCGCGCGCAGTTACATCGCGGAGAGCCTCGACGGTGCACTCCGGGCGGGCGAATCCCTGCGCGAACGCTGGCCGGGCGGCGACTACACCGTCGTCACGGGCGCGGGCGACGTCCTCGCACGGCACACGCTCACGGGAGGCTCGACCCTCGCTCCCTCTCGCATCGAGCTCACCGCGGACCTCGAGCAGGCGGAGCAGCGCCGGGACGATCTCGCGACGGAGATCGCCGCGGTGGAAGCGGAACTCGCGGAGCTGCGAGACGCCGCCGCGCGCGCGAAACGCGACGCGCAAGACGCCTACACGGAGCTGCGAGCCGCCGACGCGCGCCTCGCCGAGGTCGCGAAGCGCCGTCAGCAGCTCTCGGTGCGCTCCGAGGCCGGACAGGCGGAGGCGGAACGCGCGAGACAGGCGCTCGCAGCGGTCGCCGATGGCGAGGGGGCCGCCGCAGCCGAGGTCGAGAAGGCGGCGCACGCGCTCGCGGAGGCCGAGGCGACCCCGAGGCCCATGCTCGATGCGAGTGCGCGGGACGAGCTGTTCGCCGAACTGGAACGTGCCAGAGCCGTGGAGATCGAGCGCCGTCTCGAGCTCGAGACGGCTCGGGAGCGTGCCCGAGCCGCCCGTGCGCACCACGGAACGCTCACCGAGCAGTACGAGGCCGAACGGCGGGCCGCGGAGGAGGCCGCGAGGCGGGCCGTGCTGCGCTCCCGTCAGGTCGCTCGCGCGGAGCGCGTCGCCGGGCTCCTTCCGACCGTGATCGACGCGTGCGATCGCTCCCTCTCCGAGGCGCGGCTGGCGCAGCAGGCCGCGGAGCAGGAGCGGGCGAGGCACAGCCAGGAGCTGACGCTGCTCCGGTCGGAGGAGTCGGAGCTGCGCGGCAGACTGCACTCGCTCACCGAGCGGGTGCACGGCGCGGAGTTGAGGAGCTATGAGCGGAAGCTGCAGCTCTCGGCGCTGCTGGAGCGCTCGGGCAACGAGCTGGGCCTGGTCGAGGACGTGCTCATCGCCGAGTACGGACCGGATCAGCCGATCCCTGTCGCCCCGGCCCGGACAGGATCGGGGTCCGGCGACGCGCTCGCCGGCACGACTCCCGGTGACGCCGGTGACGGCGACGCCGGTCGCGAGCCCCCTCAGTTCGCCAACGCCCTGGAAGCCGAGCTCGCCGCGGAGCTCGGGATCGCCGCCGGGGGAGAGGGCGCGGACCCCGAGTCAGCCGATCCCGAGTCAGCCGATCCCGAATCAGTGACGGCGGATCGTGCCGAGGCGTCCGGGAGGACCGTTCCGTTCGTCCGCTCCGAGCAGGAACGGCGCCTCGCGAGGGCCGAGAAGCGGCTCGCGCAGCTCGGCCGGATCAATCCGCTCGCTCTCGAGGAGTTCGCCGCGCTCGAGCAGCGGCATCGTTTCCTCTCCGAGCAGCTGCAGGACCTGGCGAAGACCCGCGCGGACCTGCTCTCGATCATCGGGGAACTCGACGAGAAGATGCAGGGGATCTTCGCGGCCGCCTTCGAAGACACGAAGGTCGCGTTCGCGGAGGTCTTCCCGATCCTCTTCCCCGGTGGATCGGGCGACGTCGCGCTCTCCGATCCCGACGACCTGCTGAACACGGGGATCGAGATGGCCGTGAGGCCCGCCGGCAAGAAGGTCGAGCGGCTCTCGCTGCTCTCGGGCGGAGAGCGCTCGCTCGCAGCGGTCGCGTGGCTGATCGCGATCTTCCAGGCGCGGCCGAGCCCCTTCTACATCATGGACGAGGTCGAGGCCGCGCTCGACGACGCGAACCTCGGACGTCTGCTCCAGGTGTTCGAACGACTGCGCGAGAACTCGCAGCTCATCGTCATCACGCACCAGAAGCGCACGATGGAGATCGCCGACGCCCTCTACGGAGTGTCGATGCGCCAGGACGGGATATCCGCCGTCGTGGGGCAGCGGATCGGGCGCGAGGAGGCGTAAGGCGGTCCGAACCGTCGTTCGATTGGCGCGAAGTGCGGCGTCCCTCGATTGAGGCCGCATTTCGCGCCAACCGAAGGGAGGGTGCGGGGCCGGCCCCGCGGCCGAACCGTGCGCGAGGAGGCGTAAGGCGCGCACGAGCGGCCTCCGCGGCGGAGCGGCGATAGACTCGAGGCATGGCTGAGCGATCGTGGTCCTTCTCGAAGGCGTTCCGCAACATCTTCAGCGGACCGGAGTTGATCACCGACGAGACCTGGGACGACCTAGAGACGGCGCTGATCACCGCAGACTTCGGCCCCGACGTCGCCGAGTCGATCCTGGAGCAGCTGCGCGATGACGTCTCCCGGCTTCGTGTCACCGAGGTGAAGGAGATGCGGAGCATGCTGCGCGACGCCATCCAGGAGCGCCTCGCCGCATACGATCCCACGCTCGACCTGCAGAACCGGCCGGCCGTGGTGCTCGTCGTCGGCGTGAACGGGGTCGGCAAGACCACGACGATCGGGAAGTTCGCGAACTACCTGCGTGCCTTCGACAAGAAGGTCGTGGTGGGTGCCGCCGACACGTTCCGAGCCGCCGCGGTCGAGCAGCTCGCCACCTGGGCGGAGCGCGCGGGTGCCGACGTGGTGCGTCCGCAGCAGCAGGGCCAGGATCCCGCCTCCGTCGCCTTCCAGACCGTTCAGCACGCCATCGACGGCGGTTACGACGTCGCGATCATCGACACGGCGGGGCGTCTGCAGACCAAGGGCGGGCTGATGGACGAGCTCGGCAAGGTGCGGCGCGTCATCGAGAAGCAGGCGCCGATCTCCGAGGTGCTGCTCGTGCTCGATGCCACGACGGGGCAGAACGGCCTCGCGCAGGCCGAGGCCTTCATCGAGCACGCCGGGGTGACCGGGCTCGTGCTCACCAAACTGGACGGGTCGGCGAAGGGCGGCTTCGTGCTCGCCGTGCAGCAGAAGACCGGCCTCCCGATCAAGCTCGTCGGTCAGGGCGAGGGGATCGGCGACCTGACGGGCTTCACGCCCCACGTCTTCGCGCAGCAGCTCGTCGGTTAGCGCGCCGGGCTCGATCCCGGTCGTCCTGCGCGGGAGCGGATCGCGGATCAGAGGACGCGGTAGACGCCGTTGTCCGGGTCCACGAGCACCTCGAACGCGTCGCCGACATCCCGGGCTCGTCCTGCGGGTTCCCGCCTGGTGGTGCTGAACGCAGGCACACCGGGCCCCTCGATCATCAGCGAGAGTTCCACCCCGTCCTCCTCTCCGAGCGAACGCGACCTCGATCCGGTCACCCGCGCCACGGCGCGACGGCCGTTGCTCGCGAGACGCACGGCGCGTCTCCGCTGCCGCGCGATGGAGACGGCCTGCATCAGTCCCAGGAGGCCGGCGGTGCACACTATCGCGATGCCTCCGACGACTCCCTGCCACTGCAGCTCGCCGACCAGGTGCAGGACGATCACCAGGGCCGGTCCGGCCGCGATCATCGTGACCGAGCTCAGATAGCCGAAGAAGCGCGCGATGGGGCCTGCCGGGCGCACCTCATCGAAGTTTCCGTCCAGGGCGAGCAGGGGGGTATCGTCGTCCGCCACCCTCCGAGTGTAGCCGCCGCCGGGCGCGCTGGCTCGGGCTGGATCGCGCAGGCTCGCACAGGATCGCGCAGGCAGGGCTTCTCGCGGCCCCGGGTTCACGGGATGAGCCGCGCGACCCGGTAGAATCGGAGCACCATGGCTACTTTCGGAAACCTGTCTGCGCGGCTCACCGACACCTTCAAGAACCTTCGCGCGAAGGGCAAGCTCACGGCGTCGGACATCGACAGCACGGTGCGCGAGATCCGCCGAGCGCTGCTCGAGGCCGACGTCGCCCTCGACGTGGTCAAGAAGTTCACGGCGACGGTCCGCGAACGCGCCCTCGGCGACGAGGTGAACCGCGCGCTCAACCCGGCGCAGCAGGTCGTCCAGATCGTGAACGAGGAGCTCGTCGAGATCCTCGGA
>JAPSIU010000184.1 GCA_031178565.1 Leucobacter sp.
GCCGCGAGGTCGAGCGTCAGGGCGATCTCGAGACGGCGTTCCGCTCCGTCGTGACCCGGCTGCACGGCACCTTCACCCTGCTCGCGATGCACCGCGACGAGCCCGGCAAAGTCGTCTCGGCGCGGCACCACTCGCCGCTCGTCGTCGGGATCGGCGAGGGGGAGAACTTCCTCGGCTCCGACGTCGCGGCCTTCGTCTCGTCGACCCGTCGCGCAGTCGCCGTCGACGAGGACAACATCGCGATCATCACCCCCGACGAGGTGCGCATCACCGACTTCGCGGGCAACCCCGTCGAGTTCAGCGAGTACGAGGTCGAGTGGGACGCGAACGCGGCCGACAAGGGCGGCTGGTCCTCGTTCATGGCGAAGGAGATCAACGAGCAGCCCGACGCGGTCGCGAACACCGTACGGGGCCGCGCCGTCGACGGCCGGGTGGAGATCCCCGAGCTCACGGCGCTCGGCGACGACCGCCTGCGAGGCATCGACCGCATCGTGATCATCGCCTGCGGCACGGCCTCCTACGCGGGCCTCGTCGGCTCCTACGCGATCGAGCAGTGGGCACGCGTGCCGGTTGACGTGCAGCTCAGCCACGAGTTCCGCTACCGCGATCCCGTGCTCAGCGACCGGACCATGGTGATCTCGGTCAGCCAGTCCGGGGAGACCATGGACACCCTCATGGCCGTCAAGTACGCGATCGAACGCGGTGTGACAACCGTCTCGGTCTGCAACACGCAGAGCGCCACCATCCCGCGGGAGTCGGACGCGGCCGTCTACACCCACGCCGGCCCGGAGGTCGCGGTCGCCTCGACGAAGGCCTTCATCGCTCAGATCACGGCGCTGTACCTGATCGGCCTGCATCTCGGCCGCGTGCGCGGCACGCTCTCCGCGGAGGACTCGGCCCAGGCCGTCTCGCAGCTCGAGGAACTGCCCGCCAAGGTCCGCGACGCCGTGGACACCCACGAGCAGATCGCCCAGCTCGCGCACTGGATGTCCGACACCCGCTCGGTGCTCTTCCTCGGCCGCCACGTCGGATACCCGGTGGCGCTCGAGGGCGCGCTGAAGCTCAAGGAGATCGCCTACATCCACGCCGAGGGGTTCGCGGCCGGCGAGCTCAAGCACGGACCCATCGCGCTCATCGACCACGGCCAGCCCGTGTTCGTGCTCGTGCCGAGCCCGCGCACCTCGCCGCTCATGCACTCCAAGGTGGTCTCGAACATCCAGGAGATCCGCGCCCGCGGCGCCCGCGTGATCGCGATCGTGGAGAAGGGCGATACGGCCGTGCTGCCGTACGCCGACGACGTGATCCGGCTGCCGCTCGCGGACGCGCTCTTCGAGCCGCTCCTGCAGGTGGTTCCGCTGCAGTGGTTCGCCCTGGAACTGTCCACGGCGAAGGGCCTCGACGTCGACCAGCCGCGTAATCTCGCGAAGTCGGTGACGGTGGAGTAGTGCCGAGCGCATGATCGTCGGGATCGGCGTCGACACGGTCGATATCGCGCGCTTCGAGCGTCAGCTCGAACGCACGCCGAGTCTGCGCGAGCGGTTGTTCTCGCCGGACGAGCGCGAGGTCTCCCTGGCATCGCTCGCGGCGCGCTTCGCCGCGAAGGAAGCGCTGATCAAGGCGCTCGGGGGTTCGGGCGAGCTGCGCTGGCACGACATGGCGGTCGTTCGGGATCGCGGATGCGCGCCGTCGTTCGCGGAGACGCCCGCCCTCGCGGTCGCACTGGCGGGTCGCGGAGCCGATCGCGCCCACCTGTCGATGACGCACGACGCGGGGGTCGCAACCGCGTTCGTCATCGTGGAGACGGCCGGGGCGGGAACGGTCGAGGCGGGAACGACGGCGGTGCGGGGCGCCGTGCCGACGGGTTCGTCGGAGAACGGAACGGGGCGGACATGAGAACAGGCTCGATGCGCGTCGCCGAGATATCCCTGCCCGCGATCCGGCACAATGTGCGGCGGATCCGCGAGATGACGGGCGGAGCGGTCATCGTCGTGGTGAAGGCCGACGGCTACGGACACGGAGCGGCCATCGCGGCCGAGGCCGCGCTCGCGGGCGGGGCGGCGATGGTCGCCACGGCGGACCTCGAGGAGGCGCTGGCGCTGCGCGGCAGCGGGATCGACGCCCCTCTGCTCTGCTGGCTGCACGGTCCCAGGGCGGACTTCGCGGAGGCCGTCGCCGCCGACATCGAGATCGGCGTCAGCAATCTGCAGCAGCTCGAGGATCTCGCGGCCGCCGCGGCGCGCTCGGGGAAGCGGGCTCCGCTGCAGTTCAAGGTCGATACCGGGCTCAGTCGGAACGGGGCGGCGCCCGAGGAGTGGGAGGCGCTCTTCGCGCGGGCGGCCGAGCTGGAGCGCGATGGGCACCTGCGGGTGCGGGGCATCTTCAGCCACCTCGCCAACGCGGGCGACGAGAACGACCGGGCCCAGGCCGCGCGCTTCGACGAGGCGGTCGCGATGCTCCGCGGAGCGGGGATCGAGCCCGAGATGATCCACCTCGCGGCGAGTGCCGCGACACTGACGTCGCCCCATCTGCACTACAACACGGTCCGCGTGGGCGTCGCGGCGTACGGGCTCAGCCCGCTCGCTGACAGGACCTCGGCGCAGCTCGGTCTGATCCCGGCGATGACGCTGCGCTCCGAGATCGTCGCGCTGCGCGGTGTGCCCGCGGGCACGGGGGTGTCGTACGGCTTCAACCACGTCTGCGAGACCGCCACCACACTCGCGCTGGTGCCGATCGGGTACGCCGACGGGATGCCGCGCGCCCTCAACGGCGCGGGCGCGTGGGTCACGGTCGCGGGCGAGCACCGGCCCATCGTCGGACGCATCGGCATGGATCAGTTCATCGTCGACGTCGGGCCGCTCGCGGGCCGCCTGAGCCTCGGCGAACCGGTCGTGCTCTTCGGGGACCCCGAGCGCGGTCACCCGCCCATCGAGATCTGGGCCGGGCTCCTGCACACGATCAACTACGAGATCGTGGTCGGGATCGGACCGCGCGTGCTGCGGGTTCCCGTCGAGGGGGACGACGCGTGAGCCGCAAGCCCGATTCCCGCTGGAGGACCGAGATCCCGGGCCCGGACGAGATGCACGAGCTCGGTGTGCGGCTGGGCCGCGTGCTGCGGGCGGGCGATCTCGCGATCCTCACGGGTCCTCTCGGCGCCGGCAAGACGACGCTCACGCGGGGGATCGGCGAGGGGCTCGGCGTGCGCGGCCCCGTGCAGAGCCCGACGTTCGTGCTCGCGCGCACCCACCCCTCGCTCGTCGGCGGGGCGCCGCTGGTGCACGTCGACGCCTACCGGCTCGGAGATGCGACCGAGCTCGACGACCTCGACCTCGACTTCGAGGGTGCGGTCGTGGTCGCGGAGTGGGGCGCCGGGCTCGTGGAGGAGCGGGGCTCCTGGATCGAGGTCGTGATCGATCGGCACGTCGGCGCAGACCCCGAGGAGGATCCCGACTGGTCGGAGGCTCCGGTGGAACCCCGGAGGGTCACCGTGAGCGGATACGGCCCTCGCTGGGCGGAGGGAGTGCTGTGAGTTCGGAGACGCCTGAGACGTCGGAAAGGCCCGGGCGGAGCTCGAGCGGGTTCCGCCCGGTCGAGCTGTTGCGCGAGTCGCCGAGCGGCCGTGTGCTCGCCGCGGAGGAGCTCGCTGAGCACGCGCTCCTCGCCGTCGACACCGCACTCGGCACGAGTGTCGCGCTCGGTCTCGGGGGGAGGATCTACGAGGCCTCGAGCGACGACCCGATGAGGCACGCCGAGGTCATCGGCGGACTGCTGGCCGGACTGTTCGAGACGGCGGGCGCGTCCCCGTCGGAGGTGACGGCCGTGGTGGCCGGCGTCGGCCCCGGCCCGTTCACCGGACTGCGGGTCGGCATCGCGGCGGCCCACGCCTTCGCGACCGCGCGGGGTGTGCCGCTGCTGCCGTTGCAGGGGCACGAGGCCGTCGCGCTCGCGGTGCTCGAGGAGGGCGCCGCCGCCGGTGCGCGCATCGTGCAGGACGCGCGCCGCCGCGAGCTCTTCGTGACCGAGTTCTCCGGCCTCGACTGGGCAGGCGTCCCGGTGCGCAGCGTCGATCCGCACCTCGTGACGCGCGCCGATCACACCGAGGCTTCACTCGATGTGTGGCCGGAGCGCATTCCCGCAGCGCGCTTGGTGCAGCTCGCCGCGCGACGCCTCGCCGCGGGCCGCCCCTTCGAAGAGGATCGCGCGCTCTACCTCCGGGTCCCGGACGTGAAGCAGCCCGCCGCGCCGAAGCGGGTGAGTACGTGAGCGCCCCGGCCCCGGGCGCCTCGTTCTCCATACGCGCCGCGGTCGTGAAGGACCTCGACTCGATCTGGGCGATCGAGTCGGCCGTGTTCGGAGCCGAGGCGTGGAGCCGCGAGATGGTGCGCGAGGAGCTCACGGCGGGGCACCGGTGCTACCTCGCTCTCACCGACGACGCGGGCGTCGTGCGCGGGTACGCCGGGCTCCTCGCGGTGGGAGCGGAGGGCGACATCCAGACCATCGCGGTCTCGCCCGAGGCGCGCGGATCGGGGCAGGGGCGCCGTCTGATGGACGCTCTGCTCGACGAGGCGGGGCGCAGAAGCGTCCGCGAGGTGTTCCTCGAGGTGCGCGCGGACAACTCGATCGCCCGAGCCCTCTACGCATCGATGGGGTTCACCGAGATCGGTCTCCGCCCTCACTACTATCAGCCCGACGACGTGGACGCCGTCGTCATGAAACTCGATCTGAAGGAGCGGCGATGAGCGCGCGGGATCCCCTCGTCGGTTCCGGCGGCACGAGCGGTGAGCCGCTGGTGCTCGGCATCGAGACGAGCTGCGACGAGACGGGGGTGGGGATCGTGCGCGGACGCGCGCTGCTCGCGAACGCCATCGCCTCCTCCATGGACGAGCACGCGCGCTTCGGCGGTGTGATCCCCGAGGTGGCCGCCCGCGCCCACCTCGAGGCCATGACCCCCACGATCGAGTGGGCGCTCGCCGACGCCGGCGTGGAACTCGACGAGCTGGACGCGATCGCCGTCACCTGCGGACCGGGCCTCGCGGGCGCGCTGATGGTGGGCGTTTCGGCCGCCAAGGCGCTGTCGGTCGCTCTCGAGAAGCCGCTCTACGCGGTCAACCACCTCGTGGGCCACGTCGGCGCGGATCTCCTGCAGGGCGAGGGGCTGCGCGGGCCGGCGGGAGCCGTGGGCGAGCTCGAGCTGCCCACGATCGCGCTGCTCGTCTCCGGCGGGCACACCTCTCTGCTGCTCGTCCGGGATCTCGTCGACGACGTCGAGATGCTGGGGGAGACCATCGATGACGCCGCGGGCGAGGCCTTCGACAAGGTGGCGCGTCTGCTCGGCCTGCCGTACCCCGGCGGGCCGCACATCGACCGGGTCGCGGCGGAGGGGGACCCGAACGCGATCCGCTTCCCCCGGGGGCTGTCGCTGCCGAAGGATCTCGAGCGGCACCGGTACGACTTCTCCTTCTCGGGGCTCAAGACCTCCGTGGCGCGCTGGGTCGAGAAACGCGTCGAATCCGGAGAGGCGGTGCCGGTCGCCGATGTCGCGGCGAGCTTCCGGGAGGCGGTGGCCGATGTGCTCCTGACGAAGGCGCTCGCCGCATGTCGCGACCTCGGCGTGCCTCGCCTGCTCCTCGGCGGGGGTGTGGTCGCGAACGCCCGCGTCAGGGAACTCGCCGAGGAACGGGCGGCGTCCGAGGGGGTCGCGTTGCGGATCCCCCCGCTCTCGCTCTGCACCGACAACGGGGCGATGATCGCCTCCCTCGGCGCTCAGCTGGTCGCGGCCGGCCGCGCTCCGTCGAGTCTCGACTTCGGCGCGGACTCCACGTTGCCGGTCGGAGAGATCCAGGTGCGCTGAGCCGAGGCCATCGGATCCGCGGAAACTCGGCGAAGGGGGCGACGCGGACCCCGCCTGCGCGTTATCTTGGAGAGTGCGTATGGG
>JAPSIU010000185.1 GCA_031178565.1 Leucobacter sp.
GAGTCTCAAATTTGGGGCGCCACGCGCGAATTCACCGCCACAGCACGCTTCGTCGCGAAGCGATTTATTCACTTCCCACAAAAGCCGAGGCTAATAGTGGTGAGGTAAGCGCAATCTGCCACTCCCGGGCACCGAGCTCTCTGAGACGGAGTGCAATGGCCTCGGGGGACCGGTCGGCCGGCGGCTGCCAGGCCAGGCGGCGAACGTACTCGGGAGTGAGGAGGTTCTCAGCCGGCATGCCCTGGCGCTCGGCCTCCGCCTCGACCGCCACGCGCGCTGCCGCGAGTCGAGCCGCGGCCTCGGGATACCGCTGCGCCCAGCCCCGATGGTGCGGCATCGCGTCCCGGTCGCGCGGCTTCGGACCGGGAAGGTCCTCCGTCATCTTGCCGCGCAGAATCGCGCTCCACCAGCGGTCGAGCTCGGTGCGGCTCGCCCGCCCCCGGAACGTCTTGAGCGCGGCGAGATCCCCCTTGGATCGGGGATTCGCCGCCGCGGCCACGACGATCGAGGCATCGGGGATCAGGCGTCCGGGAGCGACGTCGCGCGATCGCGCGAGCTCGTCGCGCACCAGCCACAACTCGCGTGCGATCGCGAGGGCCCTGGGCGTGCGCAGCGCGTGCCCGCCCGAGAGCCTCCGCCACGGCTCCGGTGCCTTCGGTTTCTCGGGCCGCGTGCGGACCGCCTCGAACTCCTGCTCGGCGTAGCCCGTCTTGGCCTGCGCTTCGAGATCGCCGAGCACGGCGTCGCGCAGATCCGGCAGCAGCGCAACATCGAGCGCCGCGTACTCGAGCCAGGACTCCGGCAGCGGACGCTGGGACCAGTCAGCCGCCGAGTGCGCCTTGTCCAGCTTGATGCCGAGCAGTGACTCGATGATCGCGCCGAGGCCGACGCGCTCGTACCCCAGAAGGCGTGCGGCGAGTTCCGTGTCGAAGAGGCGGGACGGGCGGAGGCCGAGCGCGTCGAGGCACGGGATGTCCTGACTCGCGGCGTGCAGGATCCACTCCTCGTCGCCGATGGCCTCCGCGAGCGGATCGAAGCGCTCGATCTCGATCGGGTCGAAGAGGAACGTGCCCGCGCCGCGCCGATGCGCCTGCACGAGGTAGGCCTCGTTGCCGTAGCGGAAGCCCGAGGCGCGCTCCGCGTCGATGCCGACCGGCCCGGTTCCCGAGGCGAGCAGCTCGGCGGCGCGGCTCACCCCCGCGTCGTCGGTGACGAGCGACCAGTCGGTGTGGAGCTCGGACTGTTCGACCACGCTCACGCTCCCGGAAGGCTCTGGCGCGCGCGCCGGGCGGCGATCGACTCGACGCCCTCCTGATGCGGGAGCCCGGCCAGGAGGCACAGCAGCTCGGACCAGGCCTCGGCGTGGGCGGCGAAGTTGTCGCCGCTCGGCGTCCACGACGCGCGGAGCTCGATCTGAGCGGCGTCGCCCTGCGACTCGAGGGTGCCGAAGCCGCTCGAGAGCGTCTTGGTCGCCGTGCCCGACAGGTAGCTGTAGCCGGCTCCGCGGGAGTCGAGCGCGTCGACGAGCCAGGACCAGGCGACGTCCGAGATGAAGGGATCGACGCCGATCTCGACCTCGAGCGGCGCCTGCGCGAAGCAGACGATGCGGAACGGTCCGCCCCACTCGTCGGCCGACGCGGGATCGAACATCAGGATGAGGCGCCCCGCCCCGTATGGGGAGTCGATGACGTCCTCCGACGACTCGTCGGCGAGGCTTCCCCGTGCCACACCGGCCGCGAGCGCGACCGAGTGGGGTGCGATCCGTTCGGGCGCCGGGATCTCCCGCGTCCGCAGCTCGCTTCGCAGCCGCGCACCGCGGATCTGGTCGGCGGCCGCGCTGAACTCGATATGGTGCCCCGCGATCCTTGCCATCACACAGGGAACACTAGAGTTTCCTGTGAAGAGGAGGCGTATGCCACGCCGGGAAGCACCGATCCAGAGGAGGACCATCGTGACGCAGGGCTGGGGAGGGCGGCTCGGAAGGGCGCTCGGCTTCGGTGCCGGAGCCGCGGTGCTCGGCGGCGTCGGCGCTCTCGCCGCGGGCGTGGCGCTCGCGCGGCGGGCGGTGACGCCGGATCGGCTGCCCGAGACGGGCCTCGTGGTCGACCGCGTTCAGCGCGAAGACCGCGACGGAGGCGGTGCGGAGCCCGCGATCGTCTGGCTGCGCGGTCCCGATGCCGATCTTCCGGGACGGTACTCGCTGCTGTTCGACGACGGCCGGGGGCACGCCCGTCTCGGGCCGGTGCTCGAGGAGCGGCGGGGAAGCGTCGCGCGCGCGGTCCTCGCGGTCGACCGCGGGCGGCTGCGCGACGGCGTGCGGGGCAGGATCACCGGCTGGTGGTTCACCGACCCCGCCGAGCTCGGCTACCGGACCGAGAGCATCTCCTTCCCCACCGAACTCGGCGCAGCCGAGGCGTGGCTCGTCCGCCCCCGCCTGCCGCGGAAACGGCGCTGGGCGATCCACGTTCACGGCAGAGGGGCGCTGCCCGAGGAGGCGATCCGGGGCGTCGCGCCGCTCGCCCGCGCCGGAATCACGAGCCTCGTCATCAGCTACAGGAACGACCCGGGAGCCCCGCTCGGAGCATACGGGAGATACGGGATCGGGCTCGCCGAGAGCCGCGACGTCGACGCCGCGATCGCGGAGGCGCTGCGGCGCGGCGCCGAGCGGGTGACGCTCTTCGGCTGGTCGATGGGCGGGACCGCGAGCCTCATCGCGGCCACGCGCGGCGCGCACGCCGACCTCGTCGACGGCCTGATCCTCGACTCGCCCGCCGTCGACTGGAGCACACTGCTGCGCTACCACGCCGCCGCGCTCTCCGCGCCCCGGATCATCGCCGATGTGGGCATCCGCCTGCTCGACCGCGGCCTCGTGCGGGGCGGGGAGCCGGGTGGGATCCCGTTCGAGGGGCTGACCGCCGAGGCCTTCGCTCAGGCGCTCCGGGTGCCCGTGCTCATCCACGCGAGCGAGGGGGACAGCTACGTGCCGTGCGAGGGCTCGCAACGGCTCGCGGCCCTGCGCCCCGAGCTCGTGCAGCTGCGACTGCAGGAGCGGGGGGAGCATGTGAAGCTGTGGAACGTGGACCCGGAGCCCTGGGAGCGGGTGACCGAGCAGTTCGCCCGCGCACTGCCCCGCCCGGCCTGGCGGGGCACCCCACCGCATCCGGGCTAAACTAGCCCCGATGCCCCACGATAAACAGCACAGCTCCGCTCGCCTGGTCGACCGCCACCCGAGCATCTCCGGCACCGAGCTCGTGGCGACGCTCGTGCCCCCGCCCCAGTTCGATCACGCGACCTTCGAGTCGTACCGGCCCGACCCCGAGTACCCCTCGCAGGCGGAGGCCCGGGACACACTCGAGGCGTTCTCGGAGCCCGAGGCCCCGGTCGCGCGAGGCGGGTTCTTCGGTTTCGGACGCAAGAAGCAGGCGGACCCCCGGTCGAACGCGCCGACGAGGCCGGGCGTCTATCTCGACGGCGGCTTCGGCGTGGGCAAGACGCACCTCCTCGCGGCCACCTGGCACGCGACGGCCGGTCGACGGTACTTCGGCACCTTCATCCAGTACACGGCCCTCGTCGGGGCGCTCGGCTACGACGGCGCCGTCGGCGTGCTGCAGGGGGCGCGGCTCGTCTGCGTCGACGAGTTCGAGCTCGACGATCCCGGTGACACGATGCTCATGACCCGGCTCATCAAGGACCTCACCTCCACGGGATCGCGAATCGTCGCGACCTCGAACACCCCTCCGAACGCCCTGGGCGAGGGACGCTTCGCCGCGGCGGACTTCATGCGCGAGATCCAGGCGATGTCCGACCGCTTCACGACGATCCGCATCGACGGCGTGGACTACCGCCAGCGCGACATCCAGGGCGACGCCGTCGTGCTGCACGAGGACGCGTACCGCTTCGCACTCGCCGACGTGGCGGCCGCGGGGGAGCGCATGACCGACGACGGCTTCTCCGAGCTCGTCTCCCACCTCGCCACCGTGCATCCGTCCAGCTACGTCGGCCTGCTCGATGGCGTGCAGTGCATCGGCCTCCGCGACGTGCACGAACTCACCGACCAGTCGGCGGCGCTCCGCTTCGTGGCGTTCATCGACCGCGTCTACGACGCGCAGATCCCGATCCGCGCGACCGGCATCCCGCTCACGTCCGTCTTCGGCGGCGGCATGCTCGACGGCGGATACCGCAAGAAGTATCTGCGCTGCATGTCTCGCCTCAACGCCCTGACCTCGAGCGAGATCGAGCGTTGAGCGGCCGCGGCGGCGGGATCCTGCAGATCCTCGGGACGCTCGTCTCCGCGATCTCGAGGGCGGCGAGCCGCTCGCGGACGGCTTCGCCCCCGCGCGCTACCGGCGGCGGATCCTGGCTGCGAGGGGACGCCCCTGCCGGACACGACGCGGGCGGGAGGAGCCCCGGCCGTTTCGGTGACGACGCGACCCGCGAGCTCACGCGCGCCGAGATCCGGGAGCTGCGTCTCAGCTACGGCCCCTCGCCGGACGGCAATCCGGATCCCGGTGAGATCGTGTGGACCTGGGTGCCGTACGCGGAGAACGACGGCCGGGGCAAGGACCGACCGGTGCTCATCATCGCGCGCATCGACGCCACGAGCACCGCGTGCTGCTATCTCAGCACCAAGCAGCGCGCGGGCTTCGTCTCGGTCGGCACCGGCGGGTGGGACAGCCAGGGGAGGGGCAGCTTCCTCGCGCCGGATCGGGTGCTCCGGATCACGGACGCCGGCATGCGGCGCGAGGGGCACGTCCTCTCGCAGGAGCGCTTCGCGCGCGCCGCCGAGGCGGTCGCCCGGCTGCACGGCATCGACGGGTAGGCGGAGCACCGCAGTATGGCGAGTGCCGCCGTCGGCGGTCTCAGCCGACCGTGCAGAACGGGTGCCCGACCGGGTCGAGATAGACGCGGAAGCCGTCATGCGCCTCGAGGAACCGGGCACCGAGTTCGCCGAGGCGCGCCTCGGCGGCGTCGAAGTCCTCCACGCGCACGTCGAGGTGGAACTGCTGATCCCCGTCGTCTCCCGGCCAGTTCGGGGCGACGTACCCCGGGCAGAGCTGGAAGCTGAGCTTCACGCCGCCCGCCGGGAGCACGAGATCGACCCAGTCGTCCTCATCCTGCTCGATGCGCCCGCCGAGCACTCCCCGGTAGAACTCCGCGAGCGCCGCGGGGTCGGGGCAGTCCAGGACCACCGAGTGCAGTTCTCCGATCATCGTGCCGTCCCTTCGATCGTTTCACGAGCATGCGCCCTCCGCCGCACGGAGGGAAGACCATCCTGCCGGGGCTCCCGTCGCGCGACAAGGGGCTTGACTACCCGTTCGCGATGAACCCGCTGACCAGGGAGACGACCATCGCGACCACGAGCGCGTTGAACGCGAACGCGATGAAGGTGTGCATCCGCACCGCGTTCAGTCCTGCTCTGGTGCGGGGTGTGCCCGCGGACATGGCTCCGACCGAGGAGACCATGATCCCCATCGAGACGAAATCGATGAAGCGCGGCTCCTCCTCGATGTCGAAGGCGATGCGCTCTCCGGCCGAATCGAGCCGGAAGTAGCGGAGCGCGAAGGCGTAGGCCATCGTGGCCCACGACGCGGCGGCCGTGAGCAGTACGAGCGACGGCATCCAGAGCCCGCCAGAACGGCCGAGCACGGAGGCGGCGACCGCGATGATCAGCGCCGTCGCCGCCGCGCTGAGCGCCCAGTTCTCGGTGCCGCCGAAGCCGAGCGCACGATCGAGCCCGCTGGGTCCGCGGCGGAACTGCGCTGCGGCGATCCGAGCGGCCGTCTCCGGCGCTGCGCGGGAGAACAACCGGTGCGTCCAGAGCAGGTAGACGAGGGAGAAGAGAATCGTCATGCCGCACAGCGCCGCGAAGATCGCGAGAAGGCCGTCCTCGTGGGCGAGCGATTCGGAGCGCAGCACGAGGAGGAC
>JAPSIU010000186.1 GCA_031178565.1 Leucobacter sp.
GAACCGGAGACCGGGATCGAGGTGCACCGCTACGGCGCGCACCTCTTCCACACATCGAACGAGACCGTGTGGGAGTACGTGAACCGCTTCACGAGCTTCACGGACTACCAGCACAAGGTCTACTCCAACTTCAAAGGCGAGGTCTACCCGCTGCCCATCAACCTCGGCACGATCAACCAGTTCTTCCGCGCGGCCTACGGCCCGGACGAGGCTCGGGCGCTGATCGCGAAGCAGGCCGAGGAGTTCGACACGAAGCAGGCGAAGAACCTCGAGGAGAAGGGGATCTCGCTCATCGGACGACCGCTCTACGAGGCGTTCATCAAGGATTACACCGAGAAGCAGTGGCAGACGCCGACCACGGAGCTGCCCGCCGAGGTGATCAGCCGGCTGCCGGTCCGGTACACGTACGACAACCGGTACTTCAACGACACCCACGAGGGCCTGCCCACCGACGGCTACACGGCGTGGCTCGAGAAGATGGCGGATCATCCGAACATCGAGGTGAGGCTCGAGACCGACTTCTTCGACGAGTCGCAGCCGCTCAACAAGCGGGCGGTGATCGGTACCGTCCCCGTCGTGTACACGGGGCCCGTCGATCGCTACTTCGACTACGCCGAGGGCGAGCTCGGCTGGCGCACGCTCGACTTCGAGCAGGAGGTGCTGCCGACGGGGGACTTCCAGGGCACGAGCGTGATGAACTACGCGGGGTCGGATGTGCCGTACACCCGGATCCACGAGTTCCGCCACTTCCACCCCGAGCGGGAGTACCCCGCCGACAAGACGGTCATCATGCGCGAGTTCTCGCGCTTCGCGAGCCGCGACGACGAGCCGTACTACCCGGTGAACACGCCGGAGGATCGCGAGCGCCTGCTGCGCTATCGCGAGCTCACCGCGAACGAGGACCGCGTGCTCTTCGGCGGGCGGCTCGGCACCTACCAGTACCTCGACATGCACATGGCGATCGGCTCGGCCCTCACCATGTGGAACAACAAGCTCGAAGAGCTGCTGTAGGCGCCACCGTGTGAGGCCCTGCCTCTCCCGTCCCGCCTGCTCCGTCGTCCTGCACGGTCCCGCTGTCCTGCGCGGCAGTCCCGCTATCCGGCGTGTCAGTCCCTCCCTCCTGCGCAGCAGTCCCGCTATCCGGCGTGGCAGATCGTCCCTCCTGCGCACCAGCGCAGCGGTCTGCCCGAGGGAAGTGTCCGTGCCCGAGTCCTCCGGCGTGAACACTTCCCTCGGGCAGGAGGAATTCCGTCGGGCAGGTGAGATTTCCGGTGCCGCGAAGCGCTGAGGGAAGAGCCGCGAAGCGCTGAGGGAAGAGTCGTCCACAGCCCGCCAACCCCGCCGTTTCGCGAGGTGTTATCCACATACGAGGGGTGACGCTACCGGCGGGCCCGAGCTCGCGCGATGATTCCTCGATGGACACCATCGAGCGCACGCGGTTCATCCGGGAGAAACTGCGGTTCAGGCGATCCCTGCTCGGCGACGAATTCGGCGACCGGGAGGTGCGCGCGGCCATCCTGCGCGGCGAGGTCGTACGAGTGATTCGCGGCTGCTACATGTCGGCCTCGGACTGGGCGGAGCTGCAGGCGGAGGATCGCCTGCTCGCGCAGACGCTCTCGGTCGGGCATCTGCAGTCCGAGCATCAGCCGCTGTTCTCGCACCTCTCCGCGGCGGTCCTCTGGGGGATGCCGGTTTACGGGTTGAAGGGGGAAATGGCGGAACGCGTGCATACGCTGACCCGTCCGTCCGCGCCCGGGAGGAGTTCGGCAACGGTGCTGAGGCACGTCGGGGAGTACTCGGAGGAAGAGGTGAGTGTCATCGCGGGCATGCGCGTCACCTCGCTGTCCCGCACGATCCTGGATCTCGCCAGGTGGGCCCCGGCGACCACCGCGATCGGCTGTGCGGACGCCGGGCTCCGGCTGTTGTTCGGGGCGCGACGCGACGAGTGTCTGGACGATGTCGAGGCGTGGAAGGACGAGCAGTTCGGGGTGCTGGGTGCGATGCGGCGAAGGCCTGGCGTCGCCGCCGCCCGCGAACTGCTGAGGATCGCGGATCCTCGTGCCGACTCCGTCGCCGAGAGCGTGAGCCGGCTCCAGCTCGTCCGCCTGAAGGTGCCGCACGCCATTCAAGTGCACGTGGCCGGCTTGCGTCGCGACTACTGGCTGGATTTCGAGTTCTCGGGCCAGAGAACGTTCGGCGAGATGGACGGCAAGGCGAAATACACCGACCCGGAGTACATGAGCGGCCGCACCATTGAAGAGATACTGCTCGACGAGCGGGAGCGCGAGGTTGAGATCAAGGGGATCACGCGGAACGACATCGTGCGATGGGGCTGGGACGACATCCCGACGGCGCGGCGGTTCGGTCTCAGGCTCCTTCGGTTCGGCCTCGATGTCCCCGGGCTGCGCTGACCGTGTCGGCATCCGCGACGGCATCCGTGGGGGCGTCCGGAGCCGTCCGCGAGCCATCCGCAGAGGCCTGCCCGAGCGCATTGTTCGCACCCGAGTCTTCCGGCGCGGATAATTCGAACGGGTAGGAGGATTCCCTCGGGGAGGTGAGCCGCGCGGGGCGGACCCGCCGGGCGGGTCGACGGGTCGGCAGGGTCCCTCGGGGAGGTGGACCGGGCGGGCGGAACGGCCAGGCGGAACGGGCGCGCGGAACGGCCGGGCCGCCGCCCCGCCGCTACCGTCCCTCGAAGGTCTTCCGCCACTCCTCGACCGAGGTGATCCGCGGCAGGGCCGTGCGGTACTGCTCCGCCAGCGCGTCCCAGTTCCTCTCGATCTCGCGCGTCAGCCGCCGGCTCTCCTGCAGAAGTCGGCGGAACTTCGCCCGATCGTGCCGGTACCACGCCTTCCCGGCGCCGTCGGCGGTACCGACGATCACGCTGCGGTGGTGCGGGATCCGCCACCAGTGCGCGTCCCGCTTGGCGTACTCGAGCTCGGGCTCGGGTGCGCTGTTCTCATCGCCCTCTCGGCGCCAGTGCTGCGGCACCATCTTGAGGGTGAACAGCGCGAGGGCGGCCCCCTTCGGCGACTCCGGCGCATCGCCGAGGAACGGGAGCGCCCGACCGCCGCGCGCCACGGGCGTTTCCGCGTCGCCCGGCCGGTAGACGCGGGTCTCCGGGAAGTCCTTCGCCAGCTGGCGGGCGCGCGGCATGGCGGTCCCGATGTCGCGATGCAGTTCCTCGGGTCCGTTGAGCACCGCGCGCAGCGCGTCGACCGCGAGCTGCACGGCGTAGTACTGCATGTTGAGCAGCTTCTTGAGATCCTGCCTGCCGCTGTTCTGCAGCAGCCGCCCGCCGCTCGGCTGATCCGAGTGGAGGAGCCCCGCGATGATCCGATTGCGCGTGTGGAAGAACGCCTGCCAGTCCTGGGAGTCGTCCTTGTCGAGCCAGGAGACGTGCCACAGGGCGACACCGGGCAGGGACACGGTGCGGAATCCGGCGTCGCGGGCGCGCAGGCCGTACTCGGCGTCGTCCCACTTGATGAACACGGGAAGCGGCAGGCCGATCTCCTCGATGATCCGTTTCGGGATCATGCACATCCACCAGCCGTTGTAGTCGGAGTCGAGGCGCGCGTGCATCCACGAGGTCTGCTTCAGGTTCCGCTTGCGGAAGTCGTGGCGGTGCTGCTCCTCGAAGGAGGGCCCCCACATGAAGGGCCCGGGGCGCACGACCTCGGCCCAGGCGTGGATGACCGGCTTGTCGAGCAGGTCGAACATGTGACCGCCGACGATCACGGGGCTGCGGCTGAATCGCCCGAACTGGTGCGCGCGAAGGGCGCTCTCCGTCTCGAACTCGACGTCGTCGTCGAGCAGCAGCAGGAAGTCGGTGTCGTCGAGCTCGAGGGTCTCCGCCATCGATCGGGCGAAGCCGCCCGATCCGCCGAGATTCGGCTGCTCGATGACCCGCAGCTTCGCGCCCAGGCGCGAGGCGACCTCGTCGAAGCCCTCCTCGTCGCGCACCTTCTGCGTGCCCTGGTCGACGAGCAGAATCCGATCGATCGCCTCGGTGAGGGCCGGGCTGTCGGCGATGTTGCCGAGCGTCGCCACGCAGTAGTCGGGCTTGTTGTAGGTGGTCATGCCGAGGCTGAGCTTGCCGGGGACGGTCGGTTCGGCCTCCGTGGTCCACTCGCCGCGCTCGAGGATCAGATCCTCGTCCCCCGCGATCAGGTCGAACCAGTACCAGCCGCCGTCGCCGAAGGCCGTCAGCGGGAGCTCGAAGGTCGAGGTCTCCGAACCGGTGACGGGGTGCGATGCCACGCGCTGCTGCGCGCCGCCCGCGTTCGAGCGGTAGACCAGCACGGTTCCGCTGCCTGTGGTGCGCAGGGTCAGCGTGACGCTCTGGACTACCGTCCAGCGCTGCCAGTACGAGGCGGGGAATGCGTTGAAGTAGCTGCCGAACGAGACGCGCCGCCCGCTGCGGACGCGCACGCTCGAGCGGGAGAGCACGTTGTCGATGCTCGCCACGGCGCTGAGGCGCACGGGCGTCCCCTCCACGAACGACCAGGTCTCCGGGTCGGCGTAGAGCGGCAGGACGTCGGGATCCTTGCCTCGGGGGAAGACGACGTTCTGAAGCGTGGTGGGCATAGAAGCGAGCCTCTCTGCGGTCTGCCATCGAGATCGAGCAACGCAAGTCTATCCAGCCCAGCCTGAGCTATTCGCGCGCCTCCGGCAGCTCGAGCCGGTTGCCGACCCTCCACACCGCCACGGTGAGCTGCGGCACGTTGGCCGCGATCTCGCGCAGCAGTTCGAATTCCACGCGGTCCGCGTTGCGCCGGTGCTCGGCGGCGTCGACGGCGCCCGAGCGCGCCGCGAGCCGGGCGAGTCCGAACTCGGCGAGCTGACCCCGGTCCTCGAGCATCTCGTCTCGGAGCGTGAGGACGACGAACTCGTCGATCTCGGGAACCTCCGCGTAGGCGGTCGCCGGATCTTCGCCGTCGCGCACCCGGTGTTCGAGAATGGTGTCGCGCTCGAGTCGCGCGTCGGCTCGCAGGCGCATTAGCCGCTCGGTCGTCATCAGCATCCGGTCACCTCCGCAGGGAGACGGGGCCGGTCTCGTTCGGGATCGGAACGCGACGCCAGGGCAGTTTCATCGGCTCCGCGTCGAGCGACGGCAGCTCGAAGTCGAAGCGGGACTTCACCGCGAGGAGTACGAGCAGCAGCCAGTTCCCCTCGATGAGCAGGCGGCTCTCGGTGAGCGACTGGATGACGAGGGCGATCACGACGAGGATCGGCCAGAGGGCGCTCGTCGCGTACGGCAGCGGCGGCCCGTAGCCGCGGCGCGGCGGATCGACCGCGCGGAACCAGACCCGCCACGTCGTGAGGACCACGATCGGGGCGAATGCCAGCAGGCCGACGATGCCGAGCTGCAGCCACACGTCGAGCCAGGCGTTGTGGGCGCTCATCACCTGGAGCCCGGCTTTCCGGTCGAGGCTTTCGAACGGCTCGACCCAGTACGGCCAGTAGCTCACCCAGCCCCAGCCGAACCACGGTCGCTGCTCCGCGAGCTCGATCACCCGCTGCCAGGTCTCGAGCCGTCCCGTCATGTCGGCGCTCTTGCCGAGCAGGCCGAACACGAGATCGCGGGCGAAGACCGTGAGCACGATCGCGGCGGTCAGGATCGCGCCGCCCGTGATGTAGAGAGGCGCGCGTCGCTCGGGTCCGAGCCTGCGCGCCCAGAGCGCGAGCGCGAGGCCGACGAGCACGGCGAGAAGCGCGACCCAGACGGTGGCGCCGCGCGTGAGCAGGATGACCGCGAGGGACGCGAGCACCCAGCACCAGCCCGCGAACGGCCGGACGAGCCCGGCGCGGAGCTGGATCCCGAACACGATGAGACCGAGCAGCCCGATGAAGCCGAAGAGCA
>JAPSIU010000187.1 GCA_031178565.1 Leucobacter sp.
TGGTACGCGGGTTCGCCCCTGCGGCTCCTGCTGCTCCACCCCGACGGACGCTCCGAGGAGCGCCTGCTCGGACCCGACCTCGAGGCGGGACAGCTCCCGCAGCTCGTCGTGGAGGCCGGGGTCATGCAGGGCTCGTCGCCCCTCGGACCCTGGACGCTCGTCGGGACCACCATGTCTCCCCCGTTCGACTGGGAGGGGTTCAAACTGGGCGAGCGCTCCGCGCTGCAGTCGCGTTATCCGGCGGCGGCGGCGCGGATCCGTGATCTCACCAGGGCATCCGCAGATGACACACCAGTCGCTCGCGAGGCGGCGGAGAGCTAGGGTAGTCAACATGACCGACGCGAGAATCGTGCGCACGCGCGCCGCACTCCACGACGCCATCATGGAACTCGCGGCGCAGAAGCCGATCCCCAGCATCACCGTCTCCGAGCTCGCGAACCTCGCGGGCATCAACCGGGTGACCTTCTACAAGCACTTCGCCACGCCCGCCGAGACGCTCGGCTCAGCGCTCAGTCTCGAGCTGGATCCCGCGCGCGAGCAGTTCGCGCTGAGCCACGCGACCCCCTCGGGCGATCCGGTCGAGGTCTTCCGCGAGACCGTGAACGAGATCCTCGACCACATCGAGCGCCACCGCGAGCTCTACCTCCTGGCCATCAACACCCCCCAGGACGGCACGGTGCCGAACCTGCTCGCGGACTACTTCACCGAGACGCTCATCCACTACCTGGAGCAGCGCACCCGACTGGATCCGCCGCTGTCGCAGATCGACGCCACCGTCGCCGCGCGCTTCTTCGCGCACGGGCTGGTCGGCGCGATCAAGGCGTGGGTGCTCAGCGGCACCTCCGATCGCGAACCGTTCCTGCACTCCGTCGCGGCGTTCTCCCCCGAGTGGTGGCTGCCCGAGCAGGGGTGATCCGCCGGCCGCGTCGTCCTGCGCGAGCCCGCGAACTCGCGGGTCTCACGCGCCTCGATCCGGGGCGAGCTCCGGTTCCCTCCTGAACTGACCGGTCGCTGCGAGCACTGCGATGATCACGCCGAACACGATCCAGCCCGACACTCCCGCCACGGTCACGAGCGCGGCGTTCACCTCGACTCCGGCCGCGATGAACCACAGGATCATGCCGCCGGTTCCGTTCATGGCGCCGTGGCCCACCACCGCCGGCCACACCGAGCCGCTGCGCAGCCGCAGCCACCCGAAGAGCACTCCCCAGACGACGCAGTTCACCGTCATGAGCGCCACCCCGCGCCAGTCCATGAGCCCGTAGTTGTGTCCGAGCAGCGTGAGCGGGGCGTGCCACAGCCCCCAGATCGCTCCCGAGAGGATCAGCGCCGGCCAGACCCCGAGCGGTCGGAGCGCCGGCAGCAGCCAGCCTCGCCAGCCGATCTCCTCTCCGAAGCCGAGGATCGAATTCGGGATGAGCGCCGCGATCGGGAAGAGCGCGAGCTGGATCGCGATCAGCGCCCCGGGCGGCGGGAGGATCCCGGGGTCCACGCCCTCCGGCAGTGCGGCGGCATTCGCCTCGGCGAAGCCCGAGAAACCGACGAGGTCCAGCCTCACCCAGCCGAACTCAGCGGCGATCAGTGTGGTCGCGATCCCGATCACGAGCGGTGCGAAGAGCGCCGTCACCGTGAACCAGACCACCCGCTTCGCCGGACGCAGCGGCCACACTCCGAGGAAGCGGAGGCGGTCGCTCCGGGGCGTCCGCGTCGCGAAGACCACGACCAGGGTCGCGAGGGCCGGGGTGAACATCGCGGCGGCGGCCACGATGCCGAACAGCATCTGGAAGCTCGCGCTCCCGGGCCCCGTGAGCCACAGCGGGAGTGCGACGAGCCAGGACAGTCCGAAGGAGAGCACCACGAACAGCACCACCGCACCCCAGGGCACCCGGTCGAGGCGGTCGGGACGGTCGGAGTGGGAGACGGTCGTTCGGGTGCGCGCTGATCCCGCTTCACGTGGTCGTGCATCCGCCGCCGCGGTCAGCAGCGCGGCCGCGGTCTCCGCGTCGTCGATCGAGAGCGCGAAGATCCTCCCGTCCCTCCGAGTGACGACGATCCCATCGCCTCCGCCCATCACGATCCCGAGACCTGTTCCCGGCATCCAGCGCGTGCCCCAGCCGCCGAACTCGCCGAACGGCCGGATCTCGCGAACCGTGACGCGCTCGACGGCGTCCGCGGGGACCCGGAACACCGGCCAGCCGACGAGCGAACGAGCTTCGACGCCGCTCGCGTCGATCCGCACGCGAAACCAGCACGTCGTCACCGCGAGGACGATCATGAGCACGGCGAGCACGCCGGTCGGTATCCACACCGCTGTGCCGATCAGGAACAGCCAGACCGCTGTCGCCGACACCAGGAGGATCGCCGGGATCAGCGCCCAGAGGAAGACGGCGGAGGGCCGGATCTCTCCCACCCACACGGCCCGCTCCGTCTCCCGGAGCGGGAGCGGAGTGCTGTCCGCCGTCTCCCGAGCACCGATCCGCACCCGCGGTTGCGCCAGGTACCCGATGACCCCGGCGACGAGCGCCGTCCCGCCCGACGCGATCATCCACCCGCCGACGCCCGGCGCCTCGCGCGCGTCGTCGAGATCGAGCTGCACCCGCGCGGTGATGACGGCGACGAGCTGGATCAGGGCGACCGTGGCGAGGCAGAACGCCGGGAAGAGGCGATGCACCGCTGTCCAGACGGGAGCGCCCATTTTCAGCCGCTCGAGCAGCGGGACGGCCTGGAACACCGCGATGAGCCCGAGACCGATCCCCAGGGATATCCCCGCGTTGGTCCCCGGGGCGCCGAACCCGTCGGGACGGCCGCCTCCCGACCAGTGCGTCGCCGCCGGGTCGGGCATGCGCGGAAGCCACGCGATCAGCAGGGCCGCCGCGATCGCCGTGAGAACGAGCGGCACGATCAGGCCGACCCAGAGCGCCGCCCGCTTCGCACGCTTCAGGTCGTGATCCATCCGGCCCTCTTCGCTCATGCGGCGGGTACCTCTCCCGGCGATCCGGAGCTGCGCGTCACCGCGGCGAGGGCCGGGCCTCCGCTCGCACCGGTCCGGCGCTCGGGCGCGACGCTCTCGACCACAGCCGCGAGCGTCCCGGGAGCGATGCCGAGCGAAGCCGCCCGGTTGACGAGCGCCTGCACCTCGTCTCGCAGCTCGGCCACACCGTCGGCGGCGGCGGTGATGACGGCGCCCCTCCGGCGGCGCAGATCGACGAGCCCCTCGTCGCGCAGGTCCTGATAGGCGCGGAGGACCGTGTGCACGTTGATCCCGAGCCCCGCGGCGACATCGCGGGCGGGCGGCAGCACGGTCCCGGGTCCGACCCTGCGCGCCACGATGTCCGAGCGCACCGAATCGGCGATCTGCGCATAGATGGGCCGCTCACTGGCCTCGTCCACCCGGATCAGCATGCAATAACTCTATCGAAGATAGAACTATGGGAGCGGCGGTCGTCGGCGTTCGCCGGACGGAGATACGGGATCCGCCCGACCGCCGTCAGAATGCGGCGATACCCGTCAGCTCGCGCCCGATGACGAGCTGGTGAACCTCGTCGGTCCCCTCGTAGGTGCGCACGGATTCCAGGTTCGCCATGTGGCGCATCACGGGGAAGTCGCTCGTGATGCCGTCGCCTCCCAGGATCGAGCGGGCGTTCGAGGCGATCTTGATCGCTTCGCGCACATTGTTGAGCTTGCCCACCGAGATCTGCCCGTAGGAGAGGTTGCCCGCGTCCTTCAGACGCCCGAGGTGCAGGGCGAGCAGCAGCCCCTTCTCGTACTCGAGGAACATGTCCGCGAGCTGCGCCTGAATGATCTGCTTGCCGCCGATCGGGGTGCCGAACACCTCTCGGGTCCGAGCGCGCTCGACGGCCGCTTCGAGGCAGGAGCGCGCGGCTCCCATCACACCCCACGCGATCCCGTAGCGCGCCTCGTTCAGGCACTTGAACGGCGAGGAGAGTCCCTTCGAGCCGGGCAGGATCGCATCGGCCGGCAGGCGGACATCACTCAGCTCGATCTCGCACTGCAGCGAGGCGCGCATCGAGAGCTTGTTCTCGATGGCGGTCGCGGTGAATCCCGGAGTGTCGGTGGGGACGACGAAACCGCGCACGATCCCCTCCTCGTCCTTCGCCCAGATCACGCCGACGGAGGCGATCGTCGCGAGGCCGATCCAGCGCTTCTTCCCGTTGAGCACCCACTCGTCGCCGTCCCGGCGCGCGTGGGTGATCATGGTGTTGGGATCCGATCCGCCCTGCGGCTCCGTGAGCCCGAAGAAGCCGATCGCCTCACCGCGACCCATGGCCGGCAGCCAACGCTGCTTCTGCTCCTCGGATCCGAACTTGTAGATCGCTCCCATCGCGAGCGAGCCCTGCACCGAGAGCGCGGTGCGGAAGCCGGAGTCGACGGCCTCGAACTCCATCGCGACGAGCCCGTAGGCGACCGACGAGGCGCCCCTCAGCCCGTATCCCTCCAGGTACATGCCGAACGCGCCGAACTCGCCGACCTCGGGCAGCAGCTCGGCCGGCAGGCGGCGATCCTCGAAGGCCTGATCAATGATGGGGCGGATCCGAGTCTGCGCGAACTCGCGCGCCTTCAGCTGCCACTCGCGCTCCTCCTCCGTCACGTAGTCGGCGACGTCGAACAGCTGGTCGATGGTGGTGGTCATGGGGTGTCCTTTCTGAACGTCATCCTGGGCGAGATCAGCGCGGCAGCCACTGCGCACCCTGGTGCTCGCCCACGCCGGGCGGGGGCGACTGGTACCGCGGCGGCGTCTCGGAGAGCGAGATGGGCGTCGCGATCGAGCGCAGTGCGTGCACGGTCCCGTCGGCTCCCGCGGCGGGAGTCCGGGCGACCGGATCGAGACCGAGCGACTCGGCGAGTTCGATCGCCTGGTCGATCGTGTTCACCCGCCCCGCCGGGATGTTCGCCGCGGTGAAGGCGATGATCCACTCCTCTGCCGTACGGGTGCGCAGCGGACCCTGCAGCGCGGCGCGGAGCTCGACCCGGTTCGCCACGCGGGCGGGGTTGGTGGCGAAGCGCTCGTCGTCCGCGAGCTGCGAGATCCCGAGCACCTCGCACAGCCGGGCGAACTGCCCGTCAGTTCCGACCGCGAGCGCGATGGCCTGATCGGCAGCCTCCAGGGTCTCGTAGGGCGCGATCGACGGGTGCGCATTGCCCATGCGCTCGGGAGAGACGCCGGTTTCGAGCGTCGACGAGGCCTGGTTCGCGAGCGCGGAGAGCAGCGAGCCGAGCAGCGTCACCTTCACGTGCTGCCCGCGCCCCTCGTTCGGCGAGCCCGCGGTGTCTCGAGCGCGCAGGGCCGCCTGGATCCCGATCACGGAGTTGAGCCCCGTGAGAATGTCGACGAGCGCCACGCCCACCTTCGTCGGCTGGCCGCCGTCGGCATCGCTCTGCCCGGTGATGCTCATGAGCCCGCCCACCGCCTGCACGAGCAGGTCGTAGCCCGGCAGATCCCGTCCCGCCGCGTCGCCGAATCCGGAGATCGAGCAGTAGACGGCCCGGGGATTCTCGGCGGCGACGTCGGCATAGCCGAGGCCGAACTTCTCCATGGTGCCCGGTTTGAAGTTCTCGATCACCACGTCCGCCGTGCGCGCGAGCTCCCTCGCGCGGGCGAGTCCTTCGGGCTGACGCAGGTCGCACACCACGGAGCGCTTTCCGCGATTGACACCCGCGAAGTACGTGCTCTGCCCGACGGCGTTCACCGGCGGACGCCACTGCCTGGTCCCGTCTCCCTCGGGGCTCTCGATCTTGATCACATCGGCGCCGAGGTCCGCGAGGATCATCGTGGCGTGCGGACCCGCGAGCACCCGGGAGAAATCGGCGACCCGGATTCCGCTGAGCGC
>JAPSIU010000188.1 GCA_031178565.1 Leucobacter sp.
TCCGCGCGTTCGAGCGCTTCGCCATGCGCGGCGCCTCGGCGATGGTGACCATCTCGCAGGGCGTGGTCGACCGGGCACGCGGGCTCGGCGTCCGCACGCCGATGACCGTCACCGGCTTCGGGGCGGACACGTCCGTCTTCCGGTACAGCGAGGAGCAGGTCGAGCCGCTCTTCATCTACGCGGGCACCTACACGGGCCTGCACGGCGCGGACATCCTCATCGACGCCTTCGCGCGTTTCTCGGAGACGCACCCCGGCTATCGCCTGCGCTTCATCGGCAACGGGACCGGGCAGGAGGCCATGCGGAATCGGGCCGACGAGCTCGGGATCGGGGGCTCGGTGGAGTTCGCGGAACCGGTGACCGCGGATGAGCTCAGGCCGCAGCTGGCCCGTTCGCTCGCGAGCCTCTCCACGCTGCAGCCCGGCGGCGGCTACGAGTACGCCTTCACCTCGAAGGTCTACTCCTCCCTCGCCGCCGGATGCCCGGTAATCTTCACCGGTCCGGGACCGACCGCCCCGTTCATCCGGGCCGCGACGGCTCACGCTCCCGTGGGGACGGCCGTCGACTACGACGTCTCGGCCGTCGCCGATGCCATGGCGGAGGTCGCCGAGCACCCGCTGAGCCCCGCTGAACGCCGCCGCATCGCGGAGTGGACCGCCGCGGAGCACTCGATGGAGATCGTCGCGCGCCGGGTGGCCGACGTCATCGTGCGTGTCGCAGCCGGGAGCCCCGCATGAAACGACTCTTCGCCGCCGTCGCGGACTGGGCCGTCAAGCACCGCAGCCGGATGCCGCGCTGGGCCGGCCGCATCATGGAGTCGGCCGCTCGCAATCCCGACGGTCTCGTGGGCCGGATCAGCGCGAAGCTCCTCGGCGGCGGAGAGGCACCCGTCACCAGCGTTCCCGAGGCCTCCACCCGGGTGTACATCGCCCCGACGAACTACTCCGGGCAGGGCTACCTCTGGGCTCGCGCTCTCGAGCGGGCCCGGACCGGGCTGGGTGCGCGCAACACGGCTGTCGGGCTGCCGGGCGGGTTCGCGTTCCCGGCGGACACGCTCGTGCCGATCGCCGCTGTGAACGCCTCCTCCGAGTGGGCGGCGGCGGAGTGGGAGGCGGCCAGACGCTTCACCCACGTCCTGGTGGAGGCGGAGCGTTCGATGTTCGGACGGCGGTTCGGACGGGATCTGGAGGCGGAGGTGGCGGCTCTCGAGGCGGAGGGGGTGTCCGTCGCGTTCATCTGCCATGGGACCGACGTGCGCGACCCCGACCGGCACGCCGAGCTCACCCCCTGGTCGATGTACCCGGAGGACCCCCGGACGGACATGCTGCGGGAGGACGCCCGACGGAACGCGGCGCTTCTGGACCGGCTCCGGCGGCCCACGTTCATCTCGACGCCCGACCTCATCGCGGATGTGCCGAACGCGATCTGGTGTCCCGTCGTCGCCGACGTCGAGCGCTTCGCCGCCCCGCCGCTCGAGCCCGCGCTCGGCCGGGCGCTCCGGGTGGTGCACGCCTCGAGCGATCCTCTCGGAAAGGGCAGCCACACCATCGAACCGGCTCTGGCGCCGCTCATCGAGGCGGGCGAGGTGGAGTACCGCCTCGTCACGGGCGTCGCATCGGCGGAGATGCCGCGGATGTTCGCCGGCGCCGACGTCGTCATCGACCAGTTCCGCGCGGGATCCTACGGCGTGGCCGCGTGCGAGGCGATGGCCGCGGGCCGGGTGGTGGTGGGGCACGTCATGCCGTTCGTCCGCGAGTACATCGAGCGCGAGACCGGCCTCACCCTTCCGATCGTCGAGGCGACTCCCGACACCCTCCACACTGTGATCGACGACCTCGCGCGGAACCCGCAGAAGGCACGTGCCGTCGCGGCGGCCGGTCCGGCGTACGTCTCGGCCCTCCACTCGGGAGCGGCGAGCGCGGACGCCCTCCTCACCGGCTGGATCGATCGCTGACGGAGGCGGCTCGGATCAGACGGTCGACGTCCGCGCGCGATCCCGAGCGTCCTTCCACCGGCGCATGCGCTTCTCCACCGGCCGCTCCACGAAGTGGTGCAGCGCCCAGGCGAGCACGAGGTCGACGGCGAGGACCGCCGCGAACCAGAGCAGGTTGCGCCACGAGGGCTCCTGATATCCGAAGATGCGGAGCGCGAAGTAGATCACCGTGGCGTGGATGAGGTAGAACGCGAAGGACCACTCGCCGAGCTTCACCTCCCAGCGCGTCTCGAAGAGGGACCGCCGCCCGCTCAGCGTCCACGCCGCCAGCGAGACGATGGCGACGCCCACCGCGACCGTGAACAGCTCGTTGCCGAAGTACGCGAACACCCAGAAGGCCGGCCTCACGGTGGCGACGACGATGCCGAGCACGACGACGGCGAGCGCCCCGATGCCGAGGAACGGGTGCAGGCGCGGCCGCCAACCCGACCGCATGGCCCAGGCGAGCGCCATGCCGAGCAGGAACTCGGGCACTCGGGTGACCGGCATCGGCACATGCGCGAGCCACGACTCGGGCCAGACCAGCACTCCGGCGCGGTATCCGAAGGCCCAGATCATCGCTCCGAGGGCGACGAGCAGCGCACCGCGCTTGGCGAGCGGCAGCAGCACCCGCGAGAGCCACGGGTGCATCGCGTAGAACAGCGCCTCGACGGTCAGCGTCCACGCCGCCGGGTTGCCGGAGAAGACGATCGTCGGATTCGCCGCCCAGCCCTGCAGCAGCACGACCGAGAGCAGCAGGATGCCGAGATCGAAGGGCTTCAGGAAGCTTCCCTCGGGGATCTGACCGACCGTGTAGAAGACGGGGATCGCGATCAGGAGCGCCACCATGTGCGACGGCCAGATGCGGGCGAACCGGCGCCAGTAGAACGTCGAGTTCGAGACGCCGGGCCGCATCGACCAGGTGAGCACGAACCCCGAGAGCACGAAGAAGAACGTCACCCCGAGGTACCCCTGGTCGAACACCACGGTGAGCGGGCCGGGGATCGGCGCGAAGACGCGCATATGGAACAGGAACACGAGGAACGCGGCCCACCAACGCAGGCCTGTCAGCGCATCGAGTCGGGGCGTCGCTTCGGCGAGGATCGCGGAGGTCGGCGCGGATGCGGTGCGGGTCACAGGGGTCCAATCGGGAGTCGGCAGCGCCCACCAGGATACCCGAGGCCGCTGAATCGGGTGACGCGAGCTCCTGCCGCGGCTGCCGAGTCGGCTGACGGTACCATCGAGGCATGACCGAGCCGCTCGTCGACCTCATCATCCCGGTGCACTCGGCCGAGCGACCCGTGCGGAGAGCCGTGAGCTCCGTGGTCGACCACACGCGCGCTCCCGTGCGGGTGTGCGTCGTGGCGCACAACACGGATCCCGAGGGGGTCCGGGAGTCCCTCGGCGAGTTCGCCTCGCATCCCGCGCTGACGCTGCTGCACCTCGACGACGGGATCCCGTCGCCCGCCGGCCCGCGCAACCTCGGCATCGAGCGTACGGCCGCGCCCTACTTCTCGCTGCTCGACTCGGACGACACGCTGCGCCCCGGGGCGCTCGACTCGTGGCTCGAGCTCGCCCGGAGCAGCGGCGCCGACGCGGTGCTCGCCCGCATCGAGCGGCAGGGGTCCGACACTCCGGATCCACTCCCGCCGACGCGGCCCGGCCGCACGACCGACCTGCACCCGGTCAAGGATCGGCTCGCGTACCGGGCAGAACCCGTGGGGCTTCTCTCCCGCGCCCGATTCTCCGGGCTGCGCTACACCCCCCGCCTCCGGTCGGGAGAGGATCTCGAGGTCTCCGCCCGCATCTGCTTCAGCGGCGCCTCCGTCGCCTACGACCGGCACGGACCGGCGTACGTGTTCGGCAACGACGCCGTCGACCGTGTGACCGCTGCGCGGAGGTCGCTCGCCGAGGACTTCGCGTTCCTCGACGCGATCGCCGAGAGCGAGTGGTTCGGGACCCTGAACCGACGCGAACGGCGCGTGCTCGGGGTCAAGGTGTTCCGGCTGCACTTCTTCGACGCCGTGCTCGCGAGGCTCCACTCAGACGGCGGGCTCGAGGCGCATCGCTCCGAGTTCGCCGCTCTCGTGCGCAGGATCCGGCGGTTGGCGCCCGGAGCCCTCGCGCTGCTGTCGCGGCGCGACCGAGCCGCGATCGACGCGACGCTGCGCCCGGGGACCGACGCGGAGACGGTGCTGCGGCTGCTCGAGGCGCGCTGGCTCGGCGGCGTCGACTCGATCCTCACCCGCAATCCGCTCCTCTCCCTGCACCGTCAGGGACCCCGCCGCACGCTCCGCGACATGACGGTCTAGCCGGATAGCATCGAGGTATGGAGCCAGGAATCACCGAGCCGCTCGTCGACCTCACCATCGCCGTCCACTCGGAGACGAGGCCCGTGGCCCGGGCGGCGGCGTCCGTGCTCGATCACACGAAGGCCGCAGTACGGGTGAACGTGGTCGCGCACAACATCGACCCCGGGATCATCCGGCGGAATCTGGGCGGGTACGCCGACGACCCGCGGCTCCGGCTGCTCGAGCTCCGCGACGGGATCCCCTCGCCTGCCGGCCCCATGAACCACGGCTTCGCGAGTTCGACGGCGCCGTTCATCTCGGTCATGGGGTCGGACGACGAACTCGCCCCGGGGGCGATCGACGCCTGGCTGGCGCTGCAGCGGGAGACCGGTGCCGAGGCCGTGCTCGCGCGGATCCGGTTGGCGGACGGCCGCACCGACCCGTACCCGCCGGTGCGGGGCGGCAGGCGTACGCGCACCCTCGATCCGCGCCTCGACCGGCTCGCCTACCGCAGCGCTCCGCTCGGCCTCATCGACCGGCAGCGCTTCGGCGGTCTGCGGCTCTCCGAGGGGATGCCCTCCGGCGAGGATCTCACCTACTCCCTGACGCTCTGGTTCACGGGCAGGAACCTCGCCTACGATCTGAACGGCCCCGCCTACATCGTCAACGGAGACGCCGGGGATCGCGTGACCTCGGCTCCGCGCCCGCTGGAGCGGGACTTCGCGTTCCTGGACGAGCTCGAGGGACTGCCCTGGTTCGCCGCCGCGAGCCGGGCCGAGCGCACCGCGATCGTCGTGAAGCTCGTCCGCATCCACGTCTTCGACGCGATCCTCGCCCGCGCACGCACCCGGGAGCAGCTGAACGCGAACCGGGGGCCGCTCCTCTCGCTGGTGGATCGTCTCGAAGCACTCGCCCCGGGTGCGACGGCCCTGCTCTCGCTCGCCGACCGCGCCACGTTCGACGAGCTGCGCGATCCGGCGAGCACACCCGAGAGCGTCGCGAGTCGCCTGAGCGCCCGGCACGCCTACCTGTCGATTCCCACGCTGCTCACACGCAACCCGCTCCGCGCGCTGCACCGGCAGGCGCCCTTCCGCACGCTGTTCGCGGGCTACCGGATCATGCGCCGGCGTCCAGCCTAGAGAATCTCCCGCGCGAGGCCCGCGAGGGCGACCTGCTCGCCGAACGCCGGATGCCGCCGCGCGACCTCGGCGAAGGTGCCCTGCTCCACGATCACCCCGTCATCGAGATAGCAGACGCGGTCGTAGTCCTTGATGGTCGACAGCCGGTGCGCCACCGAGATGAGCGTCACCTCGCCCTGCAGGCTCCGGATCGACTTCGTCACCTCGTCCTCCGTCTTCGTGTCGAGGGAGCTGGTGGCCTCGTCGAGCACGAGCACGAGCGGATCCGTGTAGAGCGCGCGCGCGATCCCGAGCCGCTGCTGCTGCCCGCCGGAGAGCGAGACGCCGCGCTCGCCGATGCGCTCGTCGATGCCGCCGGCGCGAGAGGCGATGAGCGGGCCGAGCTGCGCGCGCTCGAGGGCGTGCATCACCCGGTCCCGGTCGATCTCCTCGCCCCAGG
>JAPSIU010000189.1 GCA_031178565.1 Leucobacter sp.
TACGAGTACATCCGCGCTGGCAGCACCTGCGAGTTGCCGACGCCGATGAACACCGCGAAGGTCACCTCGTCGAAGGCCGAGGCGAAGGAGAGCACCACGGCCGAGAGGATCGGGACGATCATCTCGGGCAGCAGCACCTTGCTGACGATCCGCCCGGGCTTCGCGCCGAGAGAGCTCGCCGCGAACCAGAGGTTGGGGCCGAGCCGCCCGAAGGCGTTGACCATCAGCGCCACGGCGAGCGGAAGCGCCGCCGCCGCATCCGCCAGAGCGAGCAGGTTCGGGTCGCCGAGACGGTCGAGCTTCAGCAGGATCGTGAAGAGCCCGGTGGCGACGATGATACTCGGCACGAACAGCGGGAGCATCGTGATGAACCAGAGCGCCGAGCCGACTCCGGCGAATCGGTACTGCAGCAGTCCCAGCAGCACCGCGCAGATCACCGTGATCACCGCGGCCGTCGTCGCCACCCGCAGCGAGAGCAGGAAGGCGTCGCTCCAGCCAGAGTTGGAGAACAGCTTCTCGAACCAGTCGAAGGTGAACCCCTTTGGCGGAAAGCTCAGGATGCGCCCCTCCGAGAAGCTCGCCGGGATCACAACCACGAGCGGGAACAGCAGGAACAGCACGAACAGCGCCGCGTATACATAGCTGACTGCGGACTTGAGACCGCGGATCCCCCGCCTCATCTCACCTCTCCTCTCTGCGCGACCCCGCCGACGAGGGCGGGGGCTGCGGATGCTCCAGCCCGGCCCATGATCTTCAGGCCCGCGAACAGAACCACCGCGAGGAAGACGATCATCAGCACGCCGGCAGCGGACGCCCGTGAGGCGCCGTTGAGAGCATCGGTCGTGAGCGCCTGGTTCATCAGCTGTCCGAACATGGTGTCGTCAGGGCCTCCGAGCACGGCCGGCACGACGAAGGAGCCGACGCATCCGGAGAACACGATGAGGACCGTCAGCACGAAGCTGCCCTTGAACTGCGGCCAGTACGCGTGCCGGAACGTCTGCAGGGCGCCGGCTCCGAGTGTGCGACTGGCCATCACCAGGCTGCGATCGATCCCCTTCATGCCCGCGTACAGCACCATCGCGGCGATCGGGATGAACACCTGGACCATCGAGACCAGCACCGCCTCGCGCGTGTAGAGCAGCTCCAGGGGTTCGGAGATGATCCCGGCATCCAGCAGCAGCATGTTCACGAATCCGTTCCGCGCCAGCAGGATCTGCCAGGCCAGGGTCCGGGTGAGGATCGAGAGCGTGAAGGCCAGCGCCATGGCCGCGAAGAACATGCTCGCGAACCGGCCGCCCCGCTTCGCGACGAAGTCGCACGCCGGGATCGAGACGGCGATCGTGATGACCGTGGTCCATACCGAGATGCTCAGGGTGGTGATGATGGAGTGGGAGAACGGCACCTTGAACAGGTCAAGGTAGTTCTGCACCGACCAGGCTCCGTTCACCTGGAAGGACTGGTACACCGCCATCACCAGGGGGACGGCGAAGAACATGCCGACCAGGATGACCGCCGGCAGGATCAGCACCAGCTTGCTCTTTCGCGTGCTCATCGCGCGCTCTCCCGCTCCATCGTCGTGGTCAGCCTGCGAAGCCGCCGGCTGCCTTCCATTCGCTCCAGCGCGCCTGCAGCTCGTCGTTGTTCTCGACCCACCACATCTGGTCCTCTTCGGAGGCGGTGAAGAGCTTCACCGTGTCCTCGACTTCCTTCGCCTGATCAGGCTCCAGGAACTCGCCGATCGCGCCGTTGCCGGCCGGGTAGCCGAACAGCTCGTAGAACTTCGCCTGACGCTCCGCGTCCTGCTGATAGTGCAGCAGCGCCTCGGCCGCGCGCGGGTGCTCGGCGTTCTTGATGATGTAGAAGTAGTAGTTCAGGACGTCTCCGCCGGCGTCCCAGTTGATCTCCATCGGGAGTCCGTCCTGGATCGCGGGTATCGCCCGGGCCGTGTTCGCCCAGGTGGCGGCGAAGTCACCCGATGCGACGCCCTGCACCGGCTGGTCGGACTGCGTGGTGAGCGTGCGGATCGCGGGCTTCAGGGTGTCGAGCATCTCGAAGGCCTCGTCCACCTTGTCCCAGCTCATGGGGTAGATCTCGTCCTGCGTGTAGCCCTTGCCGAGCAGCGCCATGACGATCGATGTCCTCGCGATGTCCTGCACCGCGCGCGGCCCCGGGTTGTCGTCGGCGTCGAAGAAGTCCGCCCAGGTCTCCAGCCCGTCCGGGAAGTCATCCGTGTTGGTGATCATCAGGCGCACGACCACGTAGCCCCATGCCCCGTACTCGTTGAACGAGCCGGGGAGCATGTCGGCCTCGAGATCGTCCCAGAACCCCTCGGGGAGCTCATGGAAGAGGCCGGCCTCCACGCCCATCGGGAACTCCTCGGGCAGGTACGTGTTGCCCATGTCGAACGGGGCGGTCTCGGCCTCGGCGAACTGCTGGAGCTGCGCGAAGGTGCGAGTGGTCATGTCGAACCTCTCGACCTTCACCCCGCATTCCTCCTCGAAGTCGGCCCAGTATGCCTCGGTGAGCGCGTCGGCGATCGTCCCGCCCGTGGTGTTGACGATGACTTTCTCCTCGAGCGGGTTCTCGGGAGTGCCGGGATAGCAGGTCGTCCGGCGCTCATCGACGTCGCCGCCCTCGGGCGCGCCGCCTGCGGCGCAGGATCCGAGCGCGACCGTCGACATCAGGAGCGTCGTCGCGACGGCTCCGATACGAAGCCGGCCGTGGGTGCGTGAAGCCATGGTTGTTCCTTCCAGAACGTCTTTGTCTCGTGCGTGGAACATCGGGTTCCTCAGCGGTGAGCGTGCGTGGCCGAGAGGGTGCTGGGCGGCTCTTCGCTGAAGTGCTCCATTGTGGGCACACGGTTCGAGGGGGCGTCCAATACCCGTTGGACAAGAGTTGATACCCCTTCCCGGGGTATCAGACGTTGCTCCAAGAGGCATTGGACGGCCGCTCGAGGACTCTGCTGTCATTCATTCAACACGCCCCGAGCGTGCGCAGCGCAGCGAACGAAGGAGTGACGTGAACAGGTTCGATGTCGAGTGGTCCGGGTACTGGTCCGCGATAGTCACGCCCTTCGCTGCGAACGGCGAGATCGATGAGCCGGCACTCGCCGAGGTCGTGGAGTGGACGATCCGCAAGGGCGCGGACGGCCTGCTGGTCAACGGCTCCACCGGCGAGTACGCGACACAGACCACGCAGGAGCGCATGCGGGTCGCCGCAGTCGCGCTGGAGGCGAGCGGCGGCCGGATCCCGGTCATGGTCAACGTCACCGCCGCACGCATTCCCGACGCGCGCCGGCTCGCCGAGCACGCCGAGCGCTCCGGCGCTGCGGGCATCCTGCTCTCCGCGCCCGGGCTGGTCCGCCCGACCACTGCGGAGCTCGTCGGCTACTTCGGCGATGTGCTGTCGGCGACCGCCCTCCCGGCCTGCGTGTACAACTTCCCTCAGGAGTCCGGGCACGCGATCGGGCTCGCCGAGCTGGGACTCCTCGCCGATATCGACACGGTCGTCGCCGTGAAGCAGGCGTCTTCCGACCTGCGCGACACCCTCGCCGCGATCGAGGCCTACGGCGACCGCCTCCGCGTTTTCGGCCATCTGCTCTCCCCTCTCGGCGTCACGCTGCTGGAGGCGGGGATGGGCGACGGCTACATCGGCAGCGCGATGCTGTTCGGTGCGATGCAACCCGGATTCTTCCGGCTGGTCGCCGAGGGTCGCGGGGAGGAGGCCCGTGAGATCGCGCGCACGGTCGAACGCGGCCTCGGCGCGCTCCTCGGCCCGCGCCCGGACGGCTACAACTGGGCGTTCGGCGGGATGCAGCCGACGATCAAGGCGGCGATGACCCTGCTCGGCGTGCCTGGTGGCCACCCGCGAGCCCCGAAGCTCGCGCTCGACGAGGCCGCCGTCACAGCCCTCACGACGACCCTCATCGACATCGGCCTGCTCCGCCAGGCAGCCGCTTGACCGACCTTCGCATCGACACTCACAGGAAGAAGAACAATGACAACGCTCGACCTCGCCCACCGGGCGATCGCCCCGACGAACGCGATCGTCGCCGACGTCTCCGGGGAGCCGTCCGTGCTGGTGCGGATCCCGAAGTTCCGTATCTCGGATGTACTCGAGGGCGGCAGCGATGCGGTTCATCCCGCGTTCATCGTCGACGGGAAGGAGATCCCGGAGATCTGGATCTCGAAATACCAGAACGTGTTGCGCGGCGGTCTCGCCTACTCGCTGCCCGACCAGACGCCCGCCGTCGACATCGACTTCGACGACGCCCGCCGCGCCTGCGAGGGCAAGGGGGACGGCTGGCACCTGATGACCGCCGCGGAATGGGGTGCGCTCGCGCTGTGGTGCCGCCGGAACGGGACCCTCCCTCGCGGGAACAACGACTTCGGCAAGGACTATCGCGAGCCGGTGCGGCGAGCCACCCCAGCCACCTACGAGAGCCCCGAGGGTCAACGCCCGGTCGGCCCCGGTGAAGGGAACGTCGCCTCCGTCCGCACCGGCACCGGGCCTGCCACGTGGACGCACACCGGAGACACCACCGGCATCTGGGACCTCGCCGGCAACGTGGCGGAGTGGCTGGGCGGATGCCGGCTGCTGGACGGCGAGATCCAGATCATCGCCGACAACGACGCCGCCGGTCACGTGGATCAGAGCCGGGACTCGTTGCTATGGCGTGCGATCGCGCCCGACGGAAGGCTCGTGCTGCCGGGGTCCGATGACAGCCTCAAACTCGACTTCCTCGACGAGCGGATCACCCTGACCACTGAGATCATCGAGCCAAGCGACCAGACCAGGGGCGCGACGTTCGAGACGTCGGTCGCTGCGGCGGGCGTGAAGGTCCCGGAGGTGATCACCGCGCTCGCGCTGTTCCCCGCGGATTCCGGGGACCACGAGCAGAACTTCTCCTACGTGAAGACCAGCGGCGAGCGCATCTGTATGCGCGGCAGCCACTGGAACCGTCAGTCCAGGGTCGGCGTCTTCTCGCTGTACTTCGCCCCGACCCGCGACCTGTCCGCGTTCATGATGGGCTTCCGCTCCGCGTACATCCCCAGCGCAGATGAACTGGCCCGCTGACACCCCCCCGAGAACACGAAGGAACACCATGCAGAACCTCTCCGAACTCAACCTCCTCCTGAAGACCGTCGCCGCCGACAACGAGATCATCCCCGATGCGACCGGCGGCCTGTCCGTGATGGTCCGGATACCCGCGTTCACGCTCGATCAGGTCGTCGACGGAGCACCCGCCGTGCCGCATCCCGCCTTCGTGGTCGGCGGGACCACCGTGCCGGAGATCTGGATCTCGAAGTATCAGAACACCGTCGTCGACGGCGTACCGCAGTCCCTGCCAGCGAGTGATCCGACCGGCGGCTACACGTACGACGAGGCGATCGCCGCCTGCGCGGCGAAGGGCGACGGCTGGCATCTGATGACCAACGCGGAGTGGGCGGCGATCGGTCTGTGGTGTCGGCGCAATGGCTTCTTCCCCGAGGGGAACAACCTGCTCGGCAAAGCGTACGACGAGTCGGTGTACACGGCGATCCCGGTCACCTATGACGCCGACGGACGCCGCGCGCACGTGCTCACGGGCACGGGACCACGGACGTGGAGCCACACTGGCGACGTCGGCGGCATCTACGACCTCAACGGCAATGTCGTCGAACACGCCGCCGGTGCCCGCACCATCTACGGAGAGCTCCAGATCATCCCGGGTCGAGCGGGACACGCGGCCGCTGCCGGCGTCCGACTACCTGCTCGGCTTCACCAACGAGGAGAAGATCGCCCAGCTCGAGGGCGAGGCCGCGGAGCTGGAGTCCCGGCGGCTCGAGGCGG
>JAPSIU010000190.1 GCA_031178565.1 Leucobacter sp.
GCCCGACGCGGCAGTGCCGCATCGGGCGCTTCCTTCGTGTCGGGGGGCCGCGAGAACTAGGAGGCGACCTCGGAGGACGGCTCGGGCACCAGTTTCAGGCCGGAGGGACCGTTCGCCAGCGCGGTGAGCGCCTCGATCCACCCGCGGTTGATCTCGTGCGGCGCGGTGTTCTCGAACTCGAAATACAGGGAGGTCGCCGGGTGCAGCCAGATGGTCTGCTGGATGCCCGCGTCGTTCCAGGTGAAGACGAAGCTCTCCTGCAGGATCAGTTTGCCCACGATCACCGCTCTGAGGTGCGCGAGTACGCGGTCCTCGAAGTGGAAGACCTGCTGCGGCCCGTAGTGCAGATAACCCACGTTGTGTCCTCTCTCGGGGTTTATTCGACTTCGTGGCTCGAGGCGTAGGCCTCGGCCTCACGCTCCGAGATCACCAGCAGCCCCCGGGGGGTGTGGGAGAGCTCGCTGAGGACACGCAGCCACACCTGATTGAGTTCAGGCGCCTTGCTGCCCGCGAAGCGGAAGATCAGCGGGATCCCGGGGGAGAGCCAGAGCGATATCCGTCCGCTGCCCTTCTCCGCCGGGTTGGACCAGCTCAGGAAGAAGCACTCCTGGCGGCGGAGTTTCATGTTGATGGCAACCTTCACGTGCGCCAGAGTCCGATCGTCGAATTCGTACTCCGCCGCAGCCCCGTATATGAGGTACCCCATTTTTCAATCGTGACACACGCGAGGCGGAACCGCGAAATGCGGGAGCGGCATTCCTAGCTCTCCTCGTCGGGGATCGGGGTCTTCTCCCCGGTCTCGGGGCGCCGGATCAGGCCTGGATCCTCCATGCCCTTGCGCGGATTCTCCACGCTGCGCTCCGCCTCATCGCCCTGCGTGGAGCCGTCGAGGACCGGGCGGTCCTGCGTCTCCCCGTCGGGAGGGCCGGAGACGGTCCCCTGCCCGTTGCCGGCGTCGAGGCGATCCGCCTCGTGAGGGGCCTCTTCAGGGGTGTGCTTCTCATCCGTCATCGTGTCGTCCTTCCGTCATCGATGACGCGAAGCTACCGGAGCATCGCGGCCGGGTCTACGCCTTGCATGTTCGACCGAACTGTGCTGTTCGCGGCGTTCGGACCCCCTGCGGCCGCGTTCCGAGCAGCCATTCAGTAGCCTCGGGTACATTTGGGCGTTATCCGTGAGTGCGGCGCAGGCCGCGCGTGATGAAACAGGGAAGCTGAATGGCCAAGAAACTCGGAGAGGATGCCGCGCAGGCGACGATCGTTCGTCACGGCAAGCTACGGCGCTCCAACGCGTGGGGGAACGCGCTCCGTGTCTTCGCCATCACCGCGCTCGTCGTCGTGCTCAGTGGCGTGGCGACCGTCTCCTACGCGGTCTGGGGTCTCGTTCAGGATGTCGACACCGTGGAGCTCGGCGACAATGCCGACGCAGTCGGGGTGGGCTCGCAGACGATCGAGGGCGAGCTGACGATCCTGCTCGTCGGATCGGACACCCGCGAGGGGCAGGCGCTCGACGACGGCGAGGAGGGGGAGCTCAACGACGTCAACCTGCTGCTCCACGTCTCGGCGGATCACCAGAACGCGACCGTCGTCAGCTTCCCCCGAGACCTGATGGTGCCGATCCCGAGCTGCCCGGGTCCGGCCGGGGAGCCCGACTACTATCCCGCGATGAGCGAGCAGCAGCTCAACAGCGCCATGATGTACGGCGGCCTGCCCTGCGTGGCGCGCACGATCTCGGAGCTCACGGGCATGGAGATTCCGCACGCGGGCCTCATCACCTTCGACGGGGTCATCGGGGTCTCCAATGCGATCGGCGGTGTCGACGTCTGCCTGGCCTCCCCGATCGTCGATCCGGCGGCCGAACTCGACCTTCCGGCGGGGATGAACACGCTCGTCGGGTGGGACGCCCTGCAGTTCCTGCGGACCCGCCACGGCGTGGGCGACGGCGGGGACACGAGCCGGATCAGCAACCAGCAGCTCTTCATGTCCTCGCTCGTGCGCAAGCTCAGGAGTGCCGAGACGCTCTCGGATCCCGTGAAGGTCTACGGACTCGCCAAGGCCGGGGTCGAGAACATGACCCTCTCGAGCGGCATGGCGAACGTCCAGTTCATGCAGGGCCTCGCCGGCACGGTGAAGGACATCGACCTCGAGCGCATCAACTTCGTGCAGTACCCCTCGTTCACCCACCCCTACGAGGAGGGCAGACTCACGCCCGACTACACGAACGCGCAGGCGCTCTTCGACGTGATCAAGAGCGGTCAGCCCTTCGCGGTCACGGGTGTGGGCGAGGGGGTGGCTCCCGAGGGGGCGGACCCGGCGGCCCCGGATCCCGCCGTCCCGGATCCAGCCGCGCCTCCGACCGAGGATCCTGCCGTGCCCCCGACCACCACGGCGCCCCCGGCGACGACGGCGCCCGACGGGACGGTCCAGTTGCCGCCCGAGATCACGGGCCAGCCCGCCGCCACGGAGACCTGCTCTCAGGGGCGGACCGTCTACTGAGCGATCCGGGACCGCACCGATTTCCCGTGCGCCGACTCCTCCGGGTAGAATGGATGACGTTGTTCGCGTATGGAGACGTGCCGGAGCGGCCGAACGGACTTCACTGCTAATGAAGGGTCGGGCTTATACCTCGACCGGGGGTTCAAATCCCCCCGTCTCCGCCACTTGAACAACCAGAAGGCCCCCGAGTTCGCTTGAGAAATCAACGAGGTCGGGGGTTCTTCCGTTTCAAGTAAGGTGTTGCTGTCTTCTGCAACATCGAAGGCTCATAGAGGTACTCGCATTCCTCGAGCGAGAGAATGAGACCGGGTGCGCGGGGGCGCCGATACGGGGTTCGCGGGTGCGCTCGCGCTGGTTGCCGGCAGTGCAAGCGGCGCCAAGGCACCCGCAAACGGTCCCGGATCCCGAACGCCTCGGCGGGGCCTTCTGCATGCGCGGAGCGGGGTCCGGGTTCAGTCCGGCGGATCCATGGAGATCTGATCCTCGTCGCGGCGCTCGGTGTCCGTCTCGCGCTCGTTCCGCCGCGCCTCGTCGTAGGTCTCGAACGCGTCCGCGCCCTCCTCGGGATCGAGTTCGGGATCGGATCCGGGTGCTCTGCCTCCGACGGCGGCGTCGTTCCGCGGCCCCGTCCGGGGCGGATCGGCGGCGTCGGGCCCGATCTTCCCCGCGCCCTCGGCCGCGTCGGGGACCGATCCCTCCACGGAGTCGGGAGCCGTCGCGGTCGGATTCTCGGGGTCCCGGTCGCGGCGCTTCTCGGGCGAGGGTTCGTTCCTGTGCTGTTCCATGATCGTGCCCTTCCTCTCCCGGTGCTTCTTCCCCGGTCGTTTTCTCGCGTGGTCCTCTTCGCCTGGTTCGTTCGCTGGTCGTTCCCTGGTCGCCGACGCTAGCGCCCCCGCATGGTGTCGTCAACCCGATCGCGCCGGGCCGACTCCCGTCCTATCGTGGCTCGAAAGTCCGACGAGGAGAGGAGATGCGCCATGACTGAAGCGGAGCGCGGCAACACCAAGCACGGGCCCCAGCAGGACGAGCAGCTCGAGCAGGAGACGCGCGGGATGGTGCAGGGGCACGGCAGCCCGCACGTCGAACCGTTCCGCGAGAGCGAACCGCTCCCCGACGACACGGATCCCCCCGAGGTCGAGCGCGCCTTCCGCGGGGAGGACCCGGAGGAGGAGGCATGAGCGAGCAGTTCTCCGGGACGGCGTTCCTGAACGATCCGGGCCCCTGGACTTATGCCTACGTCGACGGGCCGGGACCGGAGCCGCAGGTGGTCGAGGAGTCGAAACGGCAGTCGGTGCGTGAGCGGCTGGTCGGGCTGGGCGCGCCGGAGGCCGACGCGGCCGCCGTCGAGAAGGAGCTGAGCCGCGCCACCGGCGTGCCGAGCCCCTCGGCCCGCTACGTCCTCGTGCGGGACGGGCGAGTGGAACTCGACGAGAGCTTCGCCGAGCCGCGCCGCGGCCCCGAGCAGTTCGGGTACGGAGCTCCTCCGGCGATGCTCCCCCTCCTGCGCCACCACGCCGCGTCCGCGCGGTATCTCGTCGTGGAGACCGGACGTGAGGGTGCCGATGTGCGACTGGAGTGCGCCACTCGGCGCGCTCCCGACCGCGAGCTGGAGGTGGAGGGCCGCGACGACAGCCTGCCGAAGGTGCAGGCGGGCGGCTGGTCGCATGCGCGCTACCAGCGGCACTCGGAGGAGATCTGGAAGCACAACCAGGCCGAGGTCGCCGAGGCGGTGGATCGCCTCGTGCTCGAGGAGCGACCCGCCTTCGTCATCCTCGCCGGCGATCTTCGCGCCCGCCAGCTGCTCACGGAACGGCTCGCTCCCGCCAGCCGTGAACTGGTGCTCGAGGTCGACGCGCACACGCGCGCCGCGGGAGCCGATGAGACGGTGCTCGACGAGGCGATCGATGAGGCACTGCTCGAGCACCTGCGGGGCCGGATGTCGGAGGCGCTCGACCGTGCCGCGGCGGATAACGGCAGTCGAGGAGCGACCGGCGCCTCCGCGGTGCTGGAGGCGCTCCAGCAGGCGAGGGTCGAGACCCTCCTGCTCGACGCCAGACTCGTCGACTCGGAGGAGACGCTGGAGGCGCTCGACGCCGCGCCCTGGGTCGCGGGAGACGGCTCGGTCGACGGAGACACCTCGGTCGCGGGAGACGCGAAGAGCCTCGGACGGGTTCCCCTCGCCGAGGGGCTGGCGCGGGCGGCTCTGCTCACCGGGGCGACCGTGCACGTCCTCGAGGAGCAGTACGAAGCGGACGAGACTCCCCGCACGGATCGTGCGCCTCGCGAGCCCGTGGCGGTGCTGCGGTGGCCCGAGAGCCGCCCCGGGTCGGACTGACGTCCTCGCGGATCTCGGCGGGGCGCTCGGCGAAAAGTCAAGGGGATGGCCGGGCGCCCGGAGCTCCGCGATCCTGGAGACATCGCGACGCGGCGTCGCGCTGGGGGAGCGTGCGCCCGGATGCGCGAAGGCGTCGCCGGGCGGCGGGGCGGAGCCGCATCGCGTCGCGCCTCGGAGCAGAGGAGGGGAACCGCATGATCGCGAGTGACGGCACGCGGGCGCCCCGCACGCTCGGAGTCGAGGAGGAGTTCCTGCTCGTGGATTCCGGGACCGGGCAGCCGGTCGCGGTCGTGGAGGCCGTGCTGGCCGCGGCGTCGGCGGCGGCTCCACGCCCGGATCGGACGGACGGGCCACCGCCCCTGCACCTCGAGAGCGAGGCGAAGCAGGAGCAGGTCGAGGCGATCTCGCCGCCGAGCACCACCCTCGACGAGCTCTCGAGAGCGATCGCCGCCGGACGGAGGATGGCCGACGACGCGGCGAGGACGGTCGGGGCCCGCGCCGCCGCTCTCGCGACGAGTGTGCTCCCCTTCATCTCGCACGTCGCCCCGAATCCCCGCTACGACCGCATGCGAGAGCAGTTCGGCCTGATGATGAGGGAGCAGCTGACCTGCGGCTTCCACGTGCACGTCGCGATCGCGAGCGAGGAGGAGGGGGTGGCGGTGCTCGACCGCATCCGCCCGTGGCTGCCCGTGCTCCTCGCGCTGAGCAGCAACTCGCCCTTCTGGCGGGGCCAGAACACGGGCTACGCCAGTTACCGCTATCAGGCGTGGACCCGGTGGCCGTCCTCCGGTCCCTACGACGTCTTCGGCTCTGCCGGCGCGTACCGCCGCACGGTCGAGTCGATGATCGCCTCCGGGGTGCTGCTGGATCGGGGCATGGTCTACTTCGACGCGCGGCTGTGCGACCACTACCCGACGATCGAGGTGCGGGTGGCCGACGTCTGCATGGATCCCGAGCA
>JAPSIU010000191.1:0-5327 GCA_031178565.1 Leucobacter sp.
GAGGGCTGGGCGCTCTACGCCGAGCGGCTGATGGAGCAGCTCGGCTACCTCGACGACCCCGCGGATCGCCTCGGAATGCTCGACGGGCAGCGCATGCGGGCGGCCCGCGTCGTGCTCGACATCGGCGTGCACCTCGGGAAGCCCCGTCCCGACGGAATCGGGATCTGGGACGGCGACTACGCTCTCGAGTTCATGCGCGGGAACGTGAACATGAACGAGGGCTTCGTGCGCTTCGAGGAGAACCGCTACCTCGGCTGGGTCGGGCAGGCGCCCTCGTACAAGGTGGGACAGCGGATCTGGGAGGGGTTGCGGGACGAGGCCTCCGCGCGAGCAGCGCGCTCGGGCCGCGACTTCGAGATACGCGACTTCCATCGCGAGGCGCTCGCCCTCGGAGGCGTCCGTCTCGACACCCTCCAGCGCGCGCTGCGGGGCGAACTCGCGACCACCGGCGGCGGGGCCGGCGCGTGAGTGCGATGGGACCGGCGTCCCTCGACGCGGGCGCCCGATGCCCCTGCGGCCGCGGAGAGGCGTACGCGTCGTGCTGCGGACCGCTGCACGACGGTGCGCCCGCTCCGACCGCCGAACGCCTCATGCGCTCGCGCTACAGCGCCTTCGCCCTCGGGCTCGAGCGGTACCTCCTCGATTCGTGGCACCCCTCCACCCGCCCGGCGGCGATGGACCTCGACCCCGAGGTGACCTGGCGCCGGCTGCTGATCGAGGGGACGGAGGCGGGCGGCCCCTTCGATCGGGAGGGCTTCGTCACCTTCACCGCCATCGCACGCACTCCCGCTGGCCGCTTCGAGCAGCGCGAGCGCAGCCGCTTCCTCCGCGACCCGGGGGATCGCTGGCGCTACGTCGACGGAGCGGAGGGGTAGAGGGCCCTTGCGCGGTACTCTCCCCGATTCAAGCGTACGGGGGAGCCGATGCCGGCCGCGAGGCCGAGGATTCGCGAACGATGAGCGTGGGCGTCAGCAGACGGGAGCGCACCGGCCGTTTCTCGAGACGTTGGAGCAGCATGTCGAAGGCGGATGCGCCGAGTTCCTCAGTCGGGACGCGGACACTGGTGAGCGGGATCGTGAGGTCTGCCGAGATGCTGATGTCGTTGTATCCGGCCACGGCGATGTCGCGGCCGACCTCGAGGCCCCGGGATCGGAAACAGCCCATCGCGCCGATGGCCGAGTAGTCGTTCACTGCGAAAACGGCCGTGGGCAGCCGCCCATCGGCGATGAGCCGTTCGGCTCCCTCCCTGCCGCCTACGGCGTCGAAGGAGGAGTCGACCTCGAAGATGCGGGAGGGGTCGAGGCCCGCCTCTTCGATCGCCCGGCGGAAGCCTCGCACTCGGTCGACGCTAGCGCTGGCGTGAGATGGGCCCGCGATGACGCCGAAGTGCTCGTGCCCCTCGGCTACGAAGTGCTGACCGATGAGATATCCGCCCTGCTCGTCGTCCCACCCGATATGAGGCCAGCTCGAAAATCGGCGTACGAACAGCACGAAAGGAACGCTCTCATCGAGGACGTCGAGCATCTGGCCGCCGTCGAGGTGGGCGTCTCCGATCAGCAATCCGTCCACTCTGCGGGCGAGGAGGTCGCGTATCTGGTTCGACTGCTCGAGCGGGTCGTCCTGAGAAGCTGAACTCACTGCGAGATAACCGAGTTCGGCGGCCCGCCGGCGGATCGCCTCGTACACCTCCGCCATCAGCACATCCGTCAGATGGGGAACGATGACCCCGACCATGCGGGTCCGACCGGACCGCAGACTGGCCGCCCACACGTCACGCGAGTAGCCGTGCTCGAGAGCGATCTCGCGAATTCGTTTCGCCTTCGGAGACTCATTGGGACTGGGGGCTTGTGCGAGGACGCGAGAGACGGTGGTGTAGTGCACTCCTGCCGCTTCCGCGATGGTGCGCACCGTCACTCGACGTCGAGGTGCCCGCTCACTCATTGATGTCAAGGCTATACCCCTCTCATCGTGTGATCCGACTGCCGCGGCTCCTCCTTGAGCTGTTCCGACGGCGGCCGGTCGGAGGGTCGAAGAATGCCGGCCGCGTGTGCGCGGGCGGGGCAATGTTGCGATTCCATCACGCTCCTTCATTGTGCACGGTGCATCTTGACAATGTTGCGCACCATCCCTGATAGTTGCTAACTAACGATAGCGCAACCGTTTGCGTTGCCGGGTTGCTATCGCATCACGACCCGGGCGCGAAACAGACGAAGGAGTTTGTGGATGAAGAAGAATCGTGTTCGTTTCGTCATCGCCGCCACCGGTGCGCTGACGATGATGATGCTCGGAGGTTGCGCCTCCGGAGGTGCCGGGGGCGCTATGGAGGGGTCCGACGAGTTCACCATCGGCTTCAACGTTCCCGTGCTCGCGAATCCGTTCTGGAAGCAGAATGTGGAGTTCGCGGAGGACGCGGCCGAGGCTGTCGGAGCGTCGATGGTCGTGGCCGACGCCAACCAGGACGAGGCGAAACAGCTGAAGATCATGGAGGACTTCGCCGCGCAGGGGGTCGATGCGATTGTGGTCGCCCCGGTCACCACCGCCGTAGTCCCGGCCCTGATCAAGGCGGCCGACAACGCGAAGATACCGCTCGTGTTCGCCGAGCGCACTCCTGGATTCGAACCTGACGCGGAGAAACACCCGAGCTACATCGGTTTCGTCGGAGCCGACAGCTACCAGGGCGCACAGGCGACTGCGCAGGCTCTCTACGACGCGGGCAGGCGTCGTATCGTGGCCACCACGGGTACGAAGGGCAGCTCGATCGCGGAGGACCGGCTGACAGGCCTGCTCGACTTCGCGGAGGAACACCCCGATTTCGAGATTCTGCAGTCGCAGTACGGCGTCGAGCTCCAGGATCAGGGCCAGACCGCGACGGAGAATTTCCTCTCCACGTTCCCGGGTCCCGGTTTCGACGGCGTGTGGAACTACACGGACTCCGCGGCAGTCGGCTCTGCCTCCGCGATCCAGGCGGCCGACGCGGGCGACGAGGTCGCGGTGACCGGCTTCGACGGACAACCCGACGGGGCACAGGCGATTCTCGACGGCACGATGCTCGCCACGGCAGGCGGTCAATTCATCGACGGCGCCTTCGCCACCATCATCGCCTTCGATTACCTCAACGGCCACGAGCCGAAGACTCCTTACGTGGTGATGGACTACCTCTTGATCACCGAGGAGAACGCCGCCGATTACATCGAGCAGTTCGGTCGTGGCAAGCCCCCTTACGATCTGAAGAATCTCTCGGTCACGCACAATCCCGACGCGTCGACCGATGATTTCGTGATCGCCATTCAGTAGCGGGGCCAGGAGGAGATCGCGAATGAGTCCGGAGATCCAGACGCTCGCTGTTCGGGGAATCACCCGAAGGTACGGAGAAACCCACGCGCTCCGATTCGAGGATGCCGATGGTATCGAGTTCAGAGCCGGCGAGGTGCATGCACTGGTCGGCGAGAACGGTGCCGGAAAGTCCACCCTCGTGAAGATCGTGAGCGGGCTCGAGCAACCGAGCTCGGGGGAGTTGCTGCTCGGTGGCGTGCCATACGCTCCGCGCTCCGCCGTAGAGGCGCGGCACGAGGGCGTGGACATCGTGCTTCAGGAATCCGGACTCGTCCAGACGATGAGTGTGACGGACAACCTCCTCCTCGGGCGCGAGGGGGAGGTCTCCGCGATACGCGTCTACAGCTCGCGGACGGCTCACCGGGTCGCCAGACGAATGCTCGAACGAGTCGGACTCGATATCGACACGAGGCGGACGGTCGACAGCTTCGACCTCGAAACGCAGAAGTTCATCGAGATGGCGCGAGCGCTCTCGCGCAATCCGCGCGTACTCGTCATCGATGAGATGACGGCGAGTCTCGGCGTGGACGGCGTCATGAGATTGAAGGCTCTGATCTCCGAACTCACCGCCGCGGGAACGCTGATCCTCTACATCTCCCACTACTTCGAGGAGATCTTCGAGATCTGCGACCGGGCTACCGTCCTTCGCGACGGCCAGCTGGTGGAAACTGTCGAGATTGCCGATACCGACACGGAGAAGCTGCAGACGTTGATGGTCGGACGTTCGCTGATCGGGGAGATGTACCACGAGCAGCAGCGAGTGCAGCATAGACCCGAACCGGTTCTGCAGCTCAACGCCGTCGTCGCCGGAGCGGGAATCCAACCGCTCGACCTCGTCGTCCGGCGCGGTGAGATCGTCGGCCTCGGCGGGCTGGTGGGCTGCGGCATCGAGAAGATCGCCGGGGCGATCTTCGGACGAAGCCGCCTGAGCAGCGGGTCGATCCGCCTTGACGGAGAGCCCTACTCGCCGTCATCGCCCCGCGAGGCGATTGCACAGGGTGTCGCCTACGTGAGCCCGGACCGAGAGCGCAACGATCTGCTGATTCATGCGTCGATCCAGGACAACATCGTGCTGCCATCGCTGCGTTGGCGCACTCGGTTCGGATTCCTCGGGCGTCGACGCGACGCCCGAGACGCCGCGCAGGTGATGGACCGGCTCCGGGTCAAGGCCGGCTCACCGCTCTCAACACCGGCGGAACTGAGCGGTGGCAACCGGCAGAAGGTCGTTCTGGGACGCTGGCTGCTCAGAGAGTCCAAGCTCATCGTGCTGCACAACCCCACCCGTGGCGTAGATGTCGGCGCAAAGGCCGATATCTACCAGCTCGTGCGGGATCTCGCTGCAGACGGGGTCGCGGTGCTGCTGCTCAGCGATGAGCTGAACGAACTCATCGGAGTCGCGGACCGGGTGCTCATCATGCGCCGCGGTGCACTCACTGGCGAGTTCACGCACGAACAGGGAATGACGGAAGAGGAACTGGTCCAATGCATGGTGTAACGGAGAAGATCGACGACCCGACGACGGGGAGTCCTGGCCGAGCGAGACCCGCGAGGTCTGATTCGGCGCGTACGCGCGAGCTCGTACGGCGCGCGGTGCCCTTCGCGGCGCTGGCCGCTCTGATCCTGGTGTTCGGAGTACTGGCGCCCGACCGGTTCCTGACGGCGAGCAATGCCCAGTACGTGCTGATACAGAGTATCGCGGTCATGATCGTCGCGTTCGGAATGACCCTGGTCGTGGTCACCGGGTCCATCGATCTCTCGGTGGGCTCGACCGTCGCTCTGAGTGCAGCCGTCGGCGCCACCGTCGCGACGGGGAGCGGCCCCGTTCCCGGTATCCTCGCTGCGGTCGTCACCGGCGCCGCCGTGGGCGCGGTCAACGGAGTCGGTCTTGCTTGGCTCAGAATTCCGTCGTTCATCATGACGCTGGGAATGCTCTCCGTCGGACGCGGCCTGGTCCTGCTCGTCTCCGGTACGCAGCCGATCACCGTCGTTGAAGG
>JAPSIU010000191.1:5337-5782 GCA_031178565.1 Leucobacter sp.
GGCATCTAGCTCGTGGTGGGCTCGGTCTTCGCGGTGTGCCTCGTGCTGTACCGTTACACTGCTTTCGGCCGCCACCTGCTCGCCCTCGGCGGCAACGAGCGGGTGGCGCATCTCGCCGGCGCTCCGACGGGTCGCACGAAGATCTTCGTGTTCGTGCTGTGCGGGATCTGCGCGGCGATCGGTGGTCTTGTGCTCAGCTCGCGCGTGGGCGCGGCGACCCCGACGGCCGGCACCGGCATGGAATTGACCGTGATCGCGGCCGTCGTGCTCGGCGGCACGCCGCTGACGGGCGGTATCGGCAGCCTGCTCAACACCGCTGTCGGGGCGCTCGTGATCACGATCCTGCTCAACGGTCTCGTGATCCTCGGAGTCGGCGCCGAGCTCCAGATCATTGCGCAGGGTGCGGTGCTGGTGCTGGCCGTGCTCATCTCACTCGATCGTAAGA
>JAPSIU010000192.1 GCA_031178565.1 Leucobacter sp.
GCCGCTGAAGACGAGACCGAGTCCCGTGACGAGCGCCGTCTGCTGAGGCGACAGCGGTGTCGCGATCAGCGCGACTCCTGCGAATATCGCGACGGTGGACAGTAGCAGGCGCACGGGAATGGAACCCGGTCGGGCAGCGGTCATCTTCGCCCCTTTCGCGGCAAGCGGAACCTCACGGGAAGACAGCGTTCACCTCACTCTGGCACAGCGGGTCGTCGTGCGCCATTCGCCGCGGCAGCCCGGTCGCGGCGGGCACCCCCCGAACCTCGTAGACTCGAGGAGTTATGGCGCATCTCCTGGGGGCCGAGGCCCTGCATCTCGAAGTCCCGACCAAGGTCGTATTCGACTCCGTCACACTGGGTGTCGCGGAGGGGGATCGCATCGGCATCGTCGGCCGCAACGGCGACGGCAAGTCGAGTCTCCTCATGATGCTCGCCGGGCGCCGCGAGCCCGATGGGGGTCAGGTGACGATGCGCGGCGGCACGACCATCGGCGTGCTGGATCAGGCCGAGGTCTTCGCGCCGGGCGAGACCGTCGGGAACGCGATCGTCGGCGATCGACCCGAGCACGAGTGGGCCGGGGATCCGCGGACGCGCGACGTGATCGCGGGGCTCGTCGCCGATCTCGCGTGGGACGCGCCGGTCGACGCCCTCTCGGGCGGGCAGCGACGCCGGGTCGCGCTCGCGAGCCTCCTGATCGGCGATTACGACATCCTCTTCCTCGACGAGCCCACCAACCACCTCGACGTCGAGGCGATCGCCTGGCTCGCCGATCACCTGAAGCGGCGTTGGCCGCAGGGACAGGGCGCGCTGCTCGTCGTCACCCACGACCGCTGGTTCCTCGACGAGGTGTGCAACACGACGTGGGAGGTGCACGATCGTATCGTCGATCCGTTCGAGGGCGGTTACGCCGCGTACATCCTGCAGCGCGTCGAGCGGGACCGGCAGGCCGCCACGATCGAGCAGAAGCGGCAGAACCTGGCGCGGAAGGAGCTCGCCTGGTTGCGGCGCGGCGCGCCTGCGCGAACGTCGAAGCCGAAATTCCGGATCGACGCGGCCAACACGCTGATCGCGGACGTTCCCGAGATCCGGGATCGGGTCTCGCTGCAGTCGATGGCGGTGCAGCGCCTCGGCAAGGAGGTCGTGAACCTGCTCGACGCGGGAGTGGCGTACGGCGACCGCGAGGTGCTGCGCGACGTCGAGTGGCGGCTCGCCCCGGGTGAGCGGACCGGCATCCTCGGTGTGAACGGCGCGGGGAAGTCCACGCTGCTCGGGCTCATCTCGGGGGACGTCGAACCGACGGCGGGCCGGGTGAAGCACGGCAAGACGGTGAAGGTGGCGACGCTCACCCAGCGTCTCGACGAGCTCGAGGAGCACCTGAACGAACCGGTGCGCGTCGTGATCGGCCGCCTGCGCACGAGCTTCACCGTCGGGTCGGGCTCGAAGGCGCAGGAGCTGACCCCCGGTCAGCTGCTCGAGCGCATGGGGTTCACCAACGCGCAGCTCTCGACCCCCGTGAAGGACCTGTCGGGCGGGCAGAAGCGGCGGCTGCAGCTGCTGCTGATCCTGCTCGATCAACCCAACGTGCTGATCCTCGACGAACCGACGAACGACCTCGACACCGACATGCTGGCCGCGATGGAGGATCTGCTCGACTCGTGGCCCGGGACTTTGATCGTCGTGTCGCACGACCGGTACTTCCTGGAGCGCGTGACGGATCAGCAGTACGCGATCCTGGACAAGCGCCTGCGGCACCTGCCCGGGGGCGTGGACGAGTATCTGAAGCTGCGGGCGGCGGAGAAGGCTCAGGGTCGCGGGGCATCCGCACCGGGGCCTTCAGACGCGTCCACCACGCCGGCCCTTTCGGGCGCCGAGCTGCGCGCGGCCGAGAAGGAGCTCGCGGCCGTCGAACGCAAGATGGAGCGGCTGCAGGCCGACATCGCGAAGTCGAGGAACGGGCTCGCGGATCTCGATCAGGCCGACTATCAGCTGCTGAATCTCGAGATGGCGAAGATCACCGCGCTCGAGGACGACGTCGCGGCGCTCGAGGAGCGCTGGCTGGAGCTGTCGGCGGCATTGGAGTGACCGCGAGGGCAGTGACTGCGAGAGCAGTGACTGCGAGAGCAGCGACTGCGAGGGCTCGGAGACACGACGTGTGTTCGCCGGGCCGCGCGCACTGCCCGCCGGCCGAGGTGCCAGTCGCCTGCCGTCTTTCGAAAGGCCACTCGTCCGTCGAGAGCGCATCCGTTTGCGTGGAAACGCGTATCGTCTCGGCGGAGGAATGCGCTCTCGCGTCACGGACCGCTCGCGCCGACGGTTGCGGACCTTGCGCCTACCCGTCGGCTTCGCTCCGGCGCTGCGCCGCCAGCGCGACCAGGCGCTGCGAGAACTCGGCGAGCGCCGCATCGGGATCCTCCGCTCGTCCGACCGCCAGACCGAGCAGGTAGGCGGAGACGGGGGCCGCGGGGCGGGCCACGTCGTGGGCGACGTCGCGGGCCAGGTCGAGGATCGTGGCCGTCGCGGAGACATCCGGATCGAGGCCGATCTCGGCCGAGGCCGCGCGCACCCACTCGTCCAGCGCGGACGGCGGGAGATGACGGGTGTCGCTCATGCTTCACTCCTCCTCGCACCGGCTTCGGGGAGACTCGCCGGCCGCCCTCAGTCTAGGCTCTCGGAGGCTCGTCGGAGCTCGTCGGGGGTGTCGATGTCGCCCGAGAGCCCCCCGCCCAGCTCGATCTCCCGCAGCCGCGCGCCCTCGAAGAGCACGCGGAGCGGCCGGTTCGCGAGTTCCCCGCCGAGGCGTCCGACGGCCCGCCGCAGCATCGCGGCCGAGTAGATCCCCGCGAGCCACTGCCTCCGTCCCGACTCGTCGCGAAGCAGGATTCCATCGCAGGCGCCCTCGTGCGCGCCGTCGGGTGTACCGTCGTGCACCCCGGCGGGGGCCGCGAGCTCGGGCAGCGCCAGCCCCAGCGTCTCGCACACCGTGTCGGGATGCACCAGGTCGCACGGCAGCAGCAGCACCCACTCCGCCGTGACGCTCGGAAGGGCCGCGGCGACGCCGGCGAGCGGGCCGGATCCCGGCGGATCCTCGCGCACGGAGACGGAACCATCGGACGCCGCGTGCTCCGGGCCGACGACCACGATCCGAGCGGCGCCGGCCCGTTTCGCGGCCGACACGACCCGGTCCACGAGCCGGATCCCGCCGAGCCGGATCGAGGCCTTGTCCAGACCGCCGAGGCGCCTGCCCGCACCGCCGGCGAGGAGGATCGCGTCGAGGTTCACGCCGGCTGCGCTCGCCGTGCTCGTCGTGCTCGCAGCACTCGCCGCGCCCGCCGCTGGTACCACCTGCTCCGCGCTCATCGGCTCACGACCCCAGCAGGATCACGGGCACGGTCTCGCCGCGGCGCACGTCGCCCCGCTCGGGCCCGACCAGCGCATACCCCTCGGCCTCCCCGTGCCCGCCCACGGCGTGCGAGACACCGCGAGGGTCGACGACCGGCGCGCAGACGAGCGCGTCGCCGTCGTTCGCGAGCGAGACCGGCAGCACCTGCAACCGCCCCGCGGCTCCCGGCCAGTCGACGGCCGCGCGGGTCGGCACGCGCAGCCGATGCGGGCTCCGCCGTCCCTGCATGGTCAGGAGCGCCGGACGCACGAAGAGCTCGAAACTCACCGCCGCGCTCACGGGGTTCCCCGGAAGCGCGAAGATGAAGGCGCCGCCCCGCAGTACTCCAGCGCACTGCGGCTGACCCGGCCGCACCGCGACCCGCACCGCACGCACGCCCGGCTCGGCCTCGAGTGCGATCCGGGTGACGTCGCGGACACCCGGACCCACCCCGCCCGTCGTGATCACGACATCGGCGGCCCGAGCGCACTCGTCGAGGATCGCGGCGAGCTCCTCCGGCCGGTCGGCGCTGCGCCGGACCGCGCTCGCCCGGATCCCCGCGTCCTCCAGGAAGCCGACGATGAGCGCGGAGTTCGATTCGGGGATCTCGCCGCGAGCGAGGGACTCGCCGCTCGCGCGCAGCTCCGCCCCGGTGACGAGCACGGCGACTCGCGGCGTCGCGCTCACCCGCACGCGCTCCACGCCCGCGGCCGCGAGCGCTGCGACGCGAGTGCTGGTGAGCTCGTCGCCCGCGCGCGCGAGCACGGCCCCGCGCGCGACATCCTCGCCCCGCCGGCGGATGTTCTTCCCCGCGGAGACGGGTTCGCGCATCCGCACCGCGCGATCCGCCCAGCGTCCCGGGCCGGCCTCGCCCTCGGTGCGCTCGACGGCGACGACCGCGTCGGCGTCGGAGGGGACCGGTGCTCCCGTCATGATGCGCACGGTCTCGCCCGGGTCGAGCCGCGGATCCTCCGCGCTGCCCGCGAGCACCTCGCCGACGACCCGCAGGTCGACCGCGTCCTCCGCGACGATCCCGGAACCACTGCCATCGTCGCTGTCGCTGCCGCTGCCGCTGCCGTCGCGCGGGACGACTCCCGCGAGATCCGCGCTCCGGACGGCGTAGCCGTCCATCGCCGAGTTGTCCCACAGGGGGAGCGGATTCGGGGAGATCGCATCCTCGGCGAGGGTGCGGCCCGAGGCCTCGCGGACCGGCGCCCACTCGGACGGGAGTCTCCGCACGCGCTCGAGGATCCAGCTCAGATGCTCCTCGGGGGTGATCGCCACCAGTCCGCCTCCTCGGCGCGGGATCGCATCGACGGTCGGCGTTCCGCCTTGCTGTCGCGCACCACTCCATGCTAGTCAGGAGGGGTGTCCCGTATCGCCAGCCGTCGCCGAGTCACCCGGATCACCGTCGGTGAGGGGCGTCGCAGCCGCACCGACTACCTCGCGTTCGAGGAACCGCTCGAGATCCGGGTCTTCGGACGGTCCCTCGCGGTCACCATGCGCACGCCGGGCCACGACGTCGAACTCGCCGCGGGTTTCCTCGTCTCGGAGGGCGTGATCCACCGCGCCGACGAGTTCAGCACGGCGAGATACTGCGCCGGCGCCACGGTCGACGACGGCAACACCTACAACGTGCTCGACGTGACGCTCGCGCCGGGTGTCGCGCCGCCGGATCCGAGCCTCGCGCGCAACTTCACCACCACGAGCGCGTGCGGCCTGTGCGGCAAGGCGAGCATCGAGGCGGTGCACACGAACTCGCGCTTCCGGGTGGACGAGGATCCGCTGACGATCTCCCCGGAGACTCTCGCGCGCTTCCCCGACGACCTCCGCGCCGCGCAGGCGGTCTTCGACCGCACGGGCGGTTTGCACGCCGCCGCGCTGTTCGACGGCGCCAGCGGCGAGATGCTGGTGCTGCGCGAGGACGTCGGTCGTCACAACGCGGTCGACAAGGTCGTGGGGTGGGCCCTCATGCGCGAGCGGCTTCCGGCGCGTCAGTGCGTGCTGATGGTATCGGGGCGCGCCAGCTTCGAACTCACGCAGAAGGCGCTCATGGCGGGGATCCCGATGCTGGCCGCCGTGTCCGCCCCCTCCTCCCTCGCGGCCGAACTCGCCACCGACGCGGGTATGACGCTCGTCGGGTTCCTGCGGGGACCGTCGATGGTCGTCTACAGCCGAGAGGACCGGCTCGAGTGAGACGGATCAGGGCGGTCCCGGTTGCCGGCGCGCTGCTGGCGCTCGCGGCCCTGCTGAGCGCCTGCTCGGCCCCGCACTCCGACACCCCCGCCGGCGGAGAAGCGTCCGGATCGGCGGTGCGCGGCGAACTCACCGTCTTCGCGGCGGCCTCCCTGCAGCAGGCGTTCGCCGAGCTCACGGAGGAATTCTC
>JAPSIU010000193.1 GCA_031178565.1 Leucobacter sp.
CGCCGCGAGCATGCAGCCGACGCACTGCACCCATTTCACGAAGGCCGACGGCAGCGATGACTGGTCGCAGCGCCTCGGTGAGGAGCGCGCGCGGCGGGCCTGGTGCACGCGTGACGTCCTCGACGCCGGAGCGGTCCTGGCGCTTGGTTCGGACTACCCGGTCGCCCCGTACGACGCATTGGCGATCATGGCCGACGCCCAGCTGCGCCGTCCCGTCGAGGATCCGACTGCTCAGCCGGTCCTGCCGGAGCAGGGGCTGACCGCCGCCGAGGCGCTCGCCGGGTACACGACCGGCCCGCACCAGGCGATCGGGGAGCGGGGCGGGTTCCTCGCCGTCGGCGAGCCCGCAGAGTTCACGGTGCTCGAAGTCGACCCGCTCTCCGCGACTCCCGAGGAGCTGGGCGAGGCCACGGTGCTGCTCACGGTCTCCGAGGGTCTCATCACCCACCGTGCCTGAGGGGTGCGGCGAGGCGGTTATGGCGGACGGCGACACGATCCACAGTGCGAGCCCATCGGCTGCGCCGGGGCGCGGATGTGGTTCGATGGCGTCATGACTGAAGCCATCGACACCCACCGCGCCCGCCTGGCCGCCGGAGAGACCTACAACGGACTGTGGATGATGACGACGAGCTCGGAGCTCGCGAGGATCGGGTCCTCTGCCGGCTTCGATTACGTGTGCCTCGACCTGCAGCACGGCTTCGTCCGCGCCGACGACGTCGTGCGGCTCTCCGATGCGATCCGCGCGAGCGGTTCGGCCCTCGTCACGGCCAGGGTCGCCGCGAACCGATTCACCGAGATCGGGATGCTCGCCGACGCCGGAGTCGAGGCGATCATCGTCCCGCTCGTCTCGACTGCCGCCGAGGCGGAGGCCGCCGCCGCGGCCCTCGACTACCCGAGTCGCGGCGGAGATCGCTCGTGGGGTCCCACCAGCGAACTCATCGCCGGCGCCGTGCAGGACACCCGCGCCGAACGCCCGCTCCTGTTCGTCATGATCGAGAACGAGGAGGGCCTGGCCAACGTCGAGGAGATCTGCGCGGTGCCCGGCGTCGACGGCGTCTACGTCGGCCCCGCGGACCTCGCCTTCGCCGTCGGGACCGTGCCCGGAGAACCGAACGACGCCCACGCCGAGGCGATCCTGCGGATTCGGCAGACCGCCGACGCCCACGGCAAGATCCCGGGCATCCACTGCGGCACCGGTGCGGAAGCGCACCTGCGCAAGGAGCAGGGATACCGCTTCATCACCTCGGCGGGAGACGTCGGGGCAGCCGTCCGCGGGTTCCGCGAGGACCTGCGCGTCGCGCGGGCGTGAGCACCTCCGGCGGCGACCGCGACACCGCGCTGGTCCGCGGGCTCAAGATTCTCACCAGGATCGCGGAGACCGGGGAGACCAACGCGAAGGAGCTGGCCGCGGACCTGGAGCTGCCGCTGTCGACGACCTACCGATACCTCAAGACCCTGCGCGACTTCGACCTCGTCGAGGAGTTCGACGGGCGCTACCTGCCGAGTTCGCGGCTGAGCTCCTGGTCGGGGCACAATCCCACCCGCTCCCACCTCCTCGAGGTGGGGCACCCCTTCCTGCGCAGGCTCAGCGCAAGGACCGGGCGCACCTCCGTGCTGGCGGTGCGAGAGGGACGCAACGCCGTATGCCTGCGGCAGTTCGCCCCGGACGAGGACGCCGACATCGCGTTCCGCACCTACGAGGTCCTGCCGCTGGACCGCGGCGCCGGCCAGCGGGTGCTGCTCGCCCATGCGCCGTCCCAGATCATCGCCGAGGTCGTCGCCGAGTCCGAGGAGCCGCGCGAGCGTCTGCTCTCTGCGCTGCAGGCGATCCGTCAGGACGGCTGCGCCCACTCGCGCAGTCAGCTCCGCGCGGGCGCGACCGCCCTCGCCATGCCCGTCATCGTCCGCGGTGAGGTGCTGTGCTCGCTGACCCTGGCCGGGCACACGGAGCGGTTCGGTGCGAACACCGTGCGAACGCTGACCCCGATCCTCGCCGAGGCGGTCGAGCAGCTGCGGGATGAGCTCGAGGAATCGTGCTGAGGGGGACCTTCTCATCGGTTCGGTGGCCGCGGAGACCCGGCCTTCTCGGCTATCGATCTCTTCGATGACGGTTATCGCACGAAATCGACCGTCAGCGTGAACGGGGAGACGAGCACGTCCAGGGTCGATGCTCAGTGACCGCACGCGCGGTGCTCGAGTAGGAGTCGATGGATTTCGCGATGGTCAGTGACCGCTACCGCTATGTCGACTAATCGGTGAAAACCGATCGGTCTTGTCGTGGGATTGCCAGGGATCTCTGGAAACGAGGGTGTCGGGCACAGAAGCTAGCGGAAATTTGGACGGCGAAACCTCAGGAAATGCCGGGATTGCGTTCTATCCGAAAGAATATTAAGCAGACGAATTTCCGTCATGACTGACTTCTTTGACCTATCGGATGCGTGCGAGCGCCGAAGTACATGCTACTGCAGGCTGGCAACTCGAGAATCGACAGTCTGACCAGTTGGACGGGACTCTCTCGAACCCTGCTGTCGAACGTTCCCCAACGACCAGCAGTCACCTTCGGGCAACACGTTGCTTTACTTCGCCTAGGCCCTCGATCAACACCTGGCCGAACTCGAGAACTTGCGAACAGAGGGCGAGCGGTCGGGTTGAACGTGGGCGCGATATAGGTTATTCAAACTCATCCCGGAGGAACTCATCCCGAAGGTCACGTAGTCTTTGTTTCCAGTCGATGTTTTCTGATGATTCGGCCTCACATACGTTCAGAAAGCGAACCATGCGCGAGCTCCCCCATGCGTCACGTAAAAGCTGGAGGTTCATCTCCACGACTTCGAAGGCGCGGCGGCGCGCTCCTTCCTCGTGTTTGGACAGCGAGTCCAACAAAATATCGAGACTTGCGGGATCGATCTTTCCGACAGATAATACCAACCGGTGCGACAGTCCGATATCATCGGAGCCCGCTGAAATTTCTGCAAGTTCTCGGATGGTGTCGCTATTCAGTGGAAGCTGCAATAACGTCGGAAGTAATGTGAATCCAAGCCTCTGCACGCCCTGCTCTTTTGATCGGCATACGTCAATGATAAATTGAGTATTCTGAACCCCGCCGGCTGCCAGCCGGCGCAAAGCAATAGTTCGCTCCATCTTGCTTGCGCCGTATTCATCGAGCGCTATTCTTTGCAGTCGCTCTATTTGCGGCACTGAAAGTGGTTGTTCATCACTCAATGAGGCTAGAAGCGATTCCTTTTCGTACCGGTCCTGTAGGAGTCCCAGCGCGTTCTCGAATAAATCTGCAAGTCCGCGGCGAAGAACTACTTCAAAGGTGGGGTAAGTGAACGGGCGAGGGGTCAGTTGATACTTTGAGGTGACTAAGCTGAAAAGGCTAACTATTCCTTCTTCATCTTGAGAAAACTGGGAAGAATCCAAAGACTTATGAATGATGAATTCGGTCTTCTGCAAAGTGCTATCTAAAACGAGGAATATAAACGGTTTTCCGCAATACAGTGCTTCTTCTAATTCGGTCTCCCAGGTCACATCTCCGTACTTCTCCAGGAGCACAAACACGCAGGCGTCTACCTTTTTTACCGACATTCGCGAGTTCATTGCCCATTTCGAACTCAGGGAATTTGCATAATAGATGTTGCCATCTTTATACCAGAGAGGATGCGCGCCGAAATCAGTTGCAACGGTATAGAATGACTGCTTTAGTCCGTGCACATCATGAGCTCCGCAAAGCATAATCTGAAGCATGATCACTCCTTTGCCTGCGCCCTGGAGGCGAGTCGTGTAGTCGACATCGTTGTCTTCTTGATTTATACACCATTTCTGCCTGCAGTGATAGTCGATAGTAGGAATATCAGGGATTGCCGTAGAACGATTCTTTGATGATCGTTGCTCTGACCCCTCTCGAAAGTTTGAAACGTGCTGAGATCGGGGAGCTCGAGGAATCGTACTGAGGGGCGTTCCCAGCCGCTGAGAATCGAAGTCGCTCGTACCGCTGTCGCCTCATACTCTTCAGAGAACTCTCGCTCTGGTCGATGCGGGAGGCACCGCGCGAACCGAGCAACGGAGGTCATCAATGGCGCCCCTGACGTCCACCGTCCCCGTCCTTGACGACGACCCCTACTCGTTCGAGATCCTCACCGATCCCTATCCGTTCTTCGACCGCCTCCGGTCCGCCGGGCCAGGCGTCTGGCTGCGCGCCCACGAGGTGCACGCCTTCGGCCGCGACGCCGAGGTGCGTGAGATCCTCGAGGACCATCGCACGTTCATCTCCGGCGCAGGGGTCGGCAACGTCAACACCCACCATTACCCGCCGCTGCGCACACCCGGCATCCTCGAGGTCGACCCGCCCATCCACACCCGGATGCGCGCGGCGATGGACGGCGTCATCGTACCGAAGCGTCTCCGACCTCGGCGGAAGGACTTCGCCGCCTTCGCCAAGGAGGTCATCGACGAGGTGCTCTCGGCGAGCAACGGTGAGTTCGACGCCGCCCGCCTGGCCGAGGCGTACGTCCTTCGTGTCTTCGGCGACGCCGTCGGCATCCCGCGCGAGGGCCGCGAGGAGAACCTCCTCGCGCAGGGTGCCGCGAACTTCTCCACCTTCGGACCGCAGAACGAGATCGCCCGGAGATGGATCGCCTCGGCCGGGGGAACGTACGACTGGGTGCTCGAGAACTGTGCCCGGGAGGTCCTCGACCCGTCCGGGATGGGGGCGCAGATCTGGGAGTTCGCCGACTCCGGCGACATCGACGCCGACGAGGCGACTCTCCTTGTCCGGGCGCTCCTGTCGGCCGGACTCGACACCACGATCTTCGCCATCACCAACACCCTGCGCGTGCTCTCCCTCCATCCCGAGCAGTACGCGAAGATCCACGCCGAACCGCGCAGCGTCAAGTACGCGATCGACGAGTCCTTCCGCTTCGAGAGCCCCTTCCAGTCCTTCTACCGCACGACGAGTCGGGCCACCGTTCTCGGCGGAGTCGAGCTGCCCGCCGACACGAAGGTCCTCGTCTTCCCCGGCAGCGCCAACCGGGACGAGTCGAAGTGGGGCGACGATGCCCACCTCTACGATGCGAGCCGCGACGCCAGCGGCCACCTCACCTTCGGCATGGGCATCCACCAGTGCGTGGGGCAGCCGATCTCACGGATGGAGATGGACGCCCTGCTCTCGGCATTCGTCACGCGCATCGCGATGATCGAACCCACAGCGGAGGCGCAGCCGCTCATCCACACCACTCTCCGCAGCTACGACTCGGTGCCGCTGCGCGTGATCCCTGCTTGAGATCATGCCCGCTCACCCGCCCGCGAACCGGTGACCGCCCCGGTGCCACCCCTGCACCATCCCGAATCATGCACCACCTCGAAAGGACGCCACGTGATCGACACCGCCACCGCCTGCACCCGTGAAGAATTCGCCGGGGAGGACCTTGTTCTCGGACGGGAGCCCGCCACTCTGGACACCCTCGTCGATGTCGCGCGCTTTCGCCGCCGCATCCGGCTGGCTCCCGAGGTCGAAGAGCACTGTGCGAAGTCGCGGGCCTGGCTCGACGATGTCATCGCCCGCATGCGTGCCGGTGAGCAGGTCGAGGCGATCTACTCGGTCAACACCGGCTTCGGCTCCCTGGCCGGGCGGCAGGCGTTCCCGACGGCCGATGACGCCGCGGAGCTCTCCCGCCGTCTCATCCTCGCCGACGCCTCCGGGATCGGTCGGATCGTCGACGAGGAGGTCGTGCGGGCGACGATGTTCATCCGAGTCGTCTCACTC
>JAPSIU010000194.1 GCA_031178565.1 Leucobacter sp.
GGTTCGGCATCCTGCCGATGCTGTGCGCGGCGACCCCGGAGATGAGAGCGGGCGCGGCCTCGCCGCGGAAACGCAGGTTCCAGAGCGGCGTGCCCTGTTCGAACGTGCGCAGCCCGGTTACGGCCGCCGCGAACGGGTCGGCGGGCCAGCGCAGCAGGCCGCCGCCGAGGGCGAAGTCGACGACGCCGTCGAGACGGCGGAGCAGCGGACGGTAGAAGCGCGCGTAGGCGCGGCCGTCCCGCCCCAGCTCCTCCGCCGTCCGCTCGAGACTCCGGTACGCGATGGCCGCGCGATCCCCGGCGGCGCCGTCCAGCGGATTGGCGTAGGAGGCCTCCGGAATCGCGAATTCCATCCGCCGCTCGAGCTCGAAAGCGCGGAAGAAGCCGGTCGCGAGCGCCATGGGGTGGATCGCGGAGCACACGTCGTGCAGCACGCCGGGCTGTACGACCTCGGCGGTGCGCGTTCCGCCGCCGATCGTCTCGGCGGCCTCGAACACGGTCACCGGCACCCCCGCGCGCGCGAGCGTCACAGCCGCGGCGAGTCCGTTCGGTCCCGCTCCGACGATCGCTGCGCCGTCCTCAGAAGCCATATCTTCAGCGTACCGGGGCACGCCGCGCGGTGGACCGCCGGGGGCCCGCCTCCCGGGAATGCGAAGACCCCCCATGCACCCGGTAGAGCCCGGCTACCCTTGCTACGTTTCCGTCCTGGGGGAGTTCGCCGAGATACCGCCACATGGGGGGCCTCACTAGTGTAGCGGACTATTCCGTCTGATCGATGCGCGCCTCGGAGCCGTCGACCACCGTGACCGCACCCGTCGTGACGGGCACCGATCCCGTCAGCAGTTCCTCGGCGTGCTCCTCGTCCACCTCGCCGGCGAACTGGGACTGGTAGAGCGCGTAGTAGGCGCCCCGGCGCTCGAGGAGATCCTCGTGCGATCCCTGCTCCACGATGCGACCGCTCTCCATCATCAGGATCGTGTCGGCGTCGCGGATGGTGGAGAGCCGGTGCGCGATCACGAAGGAGGTGCGGTCGGCCCGCAGCGCCTGCATGGCCTTCTGCACCAGGACCTCGGTGCGGGTGTCCACCGACGAGGTGGCCTCGTCGAGGATCAGCAGCGAGGGGTTCGCGATGAAGGCGCGGGCGATCGTGAGCAGCTGACGCTCGCCTGCGGACAACGAGGAGGCGTTCTCCTCGATCACCGTGTCGTATCCCTCGGGCAGCTGCCGCACGAAGCGGTCGACCATGGTGGCCTTCGCCGCCTCGACGACCTCCTCGTCAGTGGCGTCGAGACGCCCGTAGCGGATGTTCTCCCGGATCGTTCCGTTGAACAGCCAGGCGTCCTGCAGCACCATGCCGACGTGGCCGCGCAGCTCGGCGCGGGACAGGTGGGTGATGTCGACGCCGTCGAGCAGGATCCGTCCCCCGTCGAGCTCGTAGAACCGCATGACGAGGTTCACGAGTGTGGTCTTCCCGGCGCCGGTCGGTCCGACGATGGCGACCGTGTGCCCCGGGGAGGCCTCGAGTGAGAGGTGCTCGATGAGCGGGCGCTCCGGCTCGTAGCTGAAGCTCACGTCCTCGAAGACGACGCGGCCGGCCGTGCGCTCGGGCAGGTGCTCCGACGCGGTGTCGGCGTCCTGCTCTTCGGCATCGAGCAGCTCGAAGGTGCGTTCGGCCGAGGCGACACCCGACTGCAGCATGTTGGCCATCCCCGCCATCTCGCCGATCGGCTGCGAGAACTCGCGCGAGTACTGGATGAACGCCGTCACGTCGCCCAGCGTCATCTGGCCGGCCGTGACGCGGAGCGCACCGACCACCGCGATGAGCACGTAGCTCAGGTACTGCACGAACTGCATCGCCGGCATGATGGTGCCGGAGAGCGCCTGCGCCTTGTACGCGGCCTCGAAGAGACCCTCGTTGCGGCGGTCGAATTCCTCGACCATCTCGGCGTCGCGGTTGAAGATGCGCACGAGCTCGTGGCCCGTGAACGACTCCTCGATGTGGCCGTTGAGGTCGCCGGTGTGCTTCCACTGGGCGACGAAGAGCTTCTGCGCGCGCACACCGACGACACCCGCGATGACCCCGGAGAGCGGCAGCGCGATGAGCGCGATGAGCGCGAGCTGCCACGACACGATGAACATCATCGCCGCGATGCCGATGACGGTGAGCAGCGACTGCACCAGCTGCGAGAACGCCTGCTGCAGCGCCTGCTGGATGTTGTCGACGTCGTTGGTCACGCGCGAGAGCACGTCGCCCCGCTGCCGCCCGTCGAAGTAGCTGAGCGGCAGCCTGTTGATCTTCGACTCGATGTCCTCGCGCAGCTGGTACACGATCCGCATCACGAGCCTGTTGAGCAGGTAGCCCTGCAGCCACATCAGGAACGAGGCGACCAGGTACAGCGCGAGGACCGCGAGGATGAGCCGACTCAGCAGTCCGAAGTCGATGCCCTGACCTGGCACGACGTTCGCCCCCTCGAGCACGTCGGCGAACCGGGAGTTCCCCTCGGCGCGCGCACCCTCGATGATCTGTTCGATCGGCACACCCGCCGGCAGCTGCTTGCCGAGGATCCCGTTGAAGATCACGTCCATGGCCTGACCGAGCACCTTCGGAGCGATGACCGTCAGCACGACCGAGCCCACGACGAGCAGCACGACGAGGGAGAACAGCCACTTCTCCGGTGCGAGCAGCCCGATGAGCCGCTTCGCGGAGGGCCAGAAATGCTTCGCCTTCTTCGCGGGCTGCCCGCCGAACCAGTCGTCGGCGTCGGGCTGGTAGTCGTCGGGGAGCTCGAACTCCTCGGTCTCCTTCTGCTTCTTCTGCTTCGCCATCACGCCGCCTCCGCCTCTTCGAGCTGCGACCGTACGATCTCTTGATATACGTCGTTCGTCGCGAGCAACTGCTCATGGGTGCCGCGCCCCACGATCTCGCCGCCCTCGACCACCAGGATCTGGTCGGCCTCGGTGATCGTCGAGACGCGCTGGGCGACGATGATCCTCGTGGCGCCCCGCGTCGCCTCCGGCAAGGCGGCCCGCAGCCTCGCATCCGTGGCGACGTCGAGCGCCGAGAACGAGTCGTCGAACAGGTAGACGCGCGGCTTCGCGACGAGGGCGCGAGCGATCGACAGCCGCTGCCGCTGACCGCCCGACACACTCGTGCCCCCCTGCGAGATCGGCTCGTCGAGCTGCCGTTCCTTCGCTCTCACGAAGTCGTCGCCCTGCGCGACCCGCAGGGCCTCCCACAGTTCCTCGTCGCTCGCCTCGGACCGGCCGAAGCGCAGGTTCGACGCGATGGTCCCGGAGAACAGGTAGGGTCGCTGCGGAACGAGGCTGACCGCCTTCGCAAGCTGCTCCCGCGTCAACGCCGAGACCGGGGATCCATCGATCGTGATCGACCCGTCCTGCATGTCGTACAGCCTGAGCACGAGGTTGAGCAGGATGGTCTTGCCCGCGCCCGTCGAACCGATGATCGCCGTCGTCTGCCCGGGCTCGGCGATGAAGGACACGTCCTTGACGACCGGCTTCTCAGCACCGGGGAACCCGAAGGTCACGCGGTCGAACACGACCCGCCCCGCGGCGGGAGTCGGCTCGGTCGCGGTCTCGGGGAACGTCAGCGAGGAGCTCGTGTCGAGGAGCTCCCGGATCCGCTCCGCGCAGACCACCGCGCGGGGGATCATCATCGTCATGAAGACGCCCATCATGACGGCCACGAGGATCTGCAGCAGGTACTGCAGGAAGGCGGTCAGCGACCCGACCTCGACGAGCCCCTGGTCCACGCGGTGGCCGCCGAACCAGAGCACCGCGCCGGTGGCGACGTGCAGCACCATCATGATGATGGGGAACATGAGGACGAAGATGTTGCCGACCTTCACCGAGACATCGGTGATATTACGATTGGCCACGCGGTAGCGCTCGACCTCGAAGTTCTCGCGGACGAACGCGCGGACCACGCGAATGCCCATGATCTGCTCGCGCAGCACGCCGTTGATGGCGTCGACGCGGTCCTGCATCTTGCGGAACAGCGGCAAGAGCAGCCAGACGAGGAAGCCGACGATCACCGCGAGCACGGCGACCGAGGCCCACACGAGCCACGACATCCCGGCGTCCTCCCGCAGCGCCATGATGATGCCGCCGATCGCCATGATCGGCGCGGACACCATGAAGTTCAGGGTCATCAGGATCAGCATCTGGATCTGCTGCACGTCGTTCGTGCCCCGCGTGATGAGCGTGCCGGCGCCGAACTTCGTCGCCTCGAGTGTGCTCAGGGAGTCCACCTTGCGGTAGACCTCGCGGCGGAGGTCGCGGCCGACCCCCATGGAGGCGCGCGCGCCGAAGTACACGGCTGCGACGGCAGTGGCCACCTGGCCGAGCGAGATGAGCAGCATGACGCCGCCCGTGCTCCAGATGAAATCGGTGTCGCCCCGGGCGATACCTCGGTCGATGATCTGCGCGTTCAGGCTCGGCAACCAGAGCGCGGCGATGGTGGAGAGAAGTTGCAGCACCAGGACGGCCGCGATGAACGTCCAGTACTTCTTCGCGTGTCGAAGTGAGAGTGAGATGAGGGCCACGAAGATCCTTTCGTCGTGTGCCAGTCTGGCTCCACCCTCCGACATTCACGAGGGGACGGCGCGTCGCAGCGTATCGAGAACGGCGGGTCGCGGTTCGAGATGGTGGATGAAACCAGAGCAGCCGCACAACACTAGCAGGATTGGACACCGTCCACCAGACTCGCGTGCGCAGCCCGCAACTCCGGCTCGCAATGGGCCCGATGCGTTGTCCGCTCCCGCCAACGCAGCGGGTCGTGCTCCGCGAACAGGTCTCCGGGAACACGAAGGGGCGGGACCACCCGGAGGTGATCCCGCCCCTGTGTCGCGTGAAGCGACGAGACTTTCGTCTCGGGAACCTTAGACGAGCTTGACGCCCGCGCCGGCCTCCTCGAGCTTGGCCTTCGCCTCCTCGGCGGCCTCCTTCTTCGCACCCTCGAGCACGTTCTTGGGAGCCTCCTCGACGAGGGACTTCGCCTCGCCCAGGCCCAGGCCGGTCAGCTCGCGCACGACCTTGATGACCTGGATCTTCTTGTCGCCGGCCGACTCGAGGACGACGTCGAACTCGTCCTTCTCCTCGACTGCCTCAGCGGCAGCGGGGGCAGCGGCGGCAACCGCGACCGGGGCGGCGGCGGAGACGTCGAAGGTCTCCTCGAACGCCTTGACGAACTCGGAGAGCTCGATGAGGGTGAGCTCCTTGAACTGCTCGAGCAGCTCTTCGGTCGAAAGCTTAGCCATTGTGTTTCTCCTTGATGTTTGCTCTCACGCGGCGGCGCGAGAGCGGATTTGTGTGTACCGATCCGGCGTGAGCCGAGTCTCAGGCGTCCTGCTTCTCCTGCAGCGCGCCGAAGCCGCGTGCGGCCTTGGCGGGCAGAGCGTTGAACAGCTGTGCCGCGCCGACCAGAGCAGCCTGCATGGCGCCTGCGGCCTTGGCCAGCAGCACCTCGCGGCTCTCGAGATCGGCGAGCTTGCCTACCTCAGCGGCGGAGAGGGCGTTGCCGTCGAAGTAGCCCGCCTTCACCACCAAAAGAGGGTTTGCCTTGGCGAAGTCACGCAGAGCCTTGGCGACCGCGACGGTGTCACCGTGCACGAAGGCGAGCGCCGAAGGACCGGCGAGCTCGTCATGACCCGGCGCAGCGCTTCTCCACTGTTCTCGAGGACGAGCACGGTCGCGTCGCGGGTCGCCGCCCGCTTACCGCGCCGCATGCTCC
>JAPSIU010000195.1 GCA_031178565.1 Leucobacter sp.
CGAGCCTCTTCGCGGCGCTCCAGTCGTTCCACAACGCGGTCGCGCGATACTTCTTCTCGCTCGGGCGCGAGGGCGTGCTGCCCACCTGGTTCAGCCGCACGAGCAAGGCGGGCGCCCCCTGGGCGGGCTCGGTCACGCAGACCGCGATCGCCCTCGTCGTCGTGATCGGCTTCGCGCTCGCGGGCGACGCGTTCGGCGGCGCGGCCGCGCTCGGCGAACTGGCCTTCCTCTACCCCGTGCTCACCATGTTCACGTGGCTCACGAACACGGGGGCCGCGGGCCTCGTGCTGCTCATGGCGGTCATCGCCGCCGCGGTCATCGGCTTCTTCCGCGGCGACCGGCGCGGCCTCGGCGCGTGGACGACGATCGTCGCGCCCGCGGTCTCGGGCCTCGCCCTGCTGTGGGTGTTCGTCATGATCCTCGTCAACTTCCAGCTCATGCTCGGGCAGGCCGAACCCGACGCCTCGACGTTCCTGCTGCCGGGCCTGATCTTCGCGGCCGCCGCCGTCGGCATCGTCTGGGCGCTCGTGCTGCGCTCGCGGGACCCGGGGATCTACCGCCAGATCGGTCACGGCACGGAGCCCGGCGCGTACGGCACCGAGGTGCTCGCCGTCGTCGACGAGTAGGCGGGGCGACGGGAGTCGACCCTTCACCGGACTCACCGATTCACCGAAGAACCCCCCGATTCTCGGAATTCGGGAGGTTCTTCGGTGAATCGGTGTATTTCCAGGGCGGAGACGCGGCCCTCCCGTCCGGGATCCCGGACAACTCGGGTCGGATCGGCGTTGTCGCGGCGCCCCGGACGCGGTGGGATGGAGTCATCGCGCGGCATCGCCGCGGCGCACTCCGAACGAAAGGACCCGACATGCCCCTCCCCGGCGCCCGTCCCGTCCGCGCCCCGCGCGGAACCGATCTCTCGGCCAAGAGCTGGCAGACCGAGGCCCCGCTGCGCATGCTCATGAACAACCTCGACCCCGAGGTCGCCGAGCGCCCCGACGACCTCGTCGTCTACGGCGGAACCGGCCGGGCCGCCCGCAGCTGGGAGGCGTACGACGCGATCGTCGACACCCTGCGCGACCTCGAGGAGGACGAGACGCTGCTCGTGCAGTCGGGCAAGCCGGTCGGCGTCTTCCGCACGAACACGTGGGCGCCCCGCGTGCTCATCGCGAACTCGAACCTCGTGGGCGACTGGGCGACCTGGCCCGAGTTCCGCAAGCTCGAGGCCGAGGGCCTCATGATGTACGGCCAGATGACCGCCGGATCGTGGATCTACATCGGCACCCAGGGCATCCTGCAGGGCACCTACGAGACCTTCGCCGCCGCCGGCCGCAAGCTCCAGGGCCAGAACCGCATCGCGAAGCTCGAAGGCAAGGGATCCCTCGCCGGCACGATCACCCTGACCGGCGGCTGCGGCGGCATGGGCGGCGCCCAGCCCCTCGCGGTCACGCTGAACGACGGCGCCTGCCTCATCGTCGACGTCGACAAGACCCGCCTCGAGCGTCGCGTCGGCAAGCGCTACCTCGACGAGGTCGTCGAGGACATCGACGAGGCGATCGCCACGGTGCAGCAGGCCAAGGACGAGCAGCGCGGCTGGTCCGTCGGTCTCGTCGGCAACGCCGCTGAGGTCTTCCCCGAGCTCCTGCGCCGCCACCGGGCCGGCGAGGTCACCATCGACCTCGTGACCGACCAGACCTCGGCGCACGATCCGCTGTCGTACCTGCCGATCGGTTACACGGTCGAGGAGCGCCTCGAGCGGGCCGAAGCCGATCCCGAACAGTTCACGAAGGACGCGCAGGCCGCGATGGCCGCACACGTCAAGGCCATGGTCGAGTTCCAGGACGCGGGTGCCGAGGTCTTCGACTACGGCAACTCGATCCGCGACGAGGCGCGCAAGGGCGGCTACGACCGCGCCTTCGAGTTCCCCGGCTTCGTGCCGGCGTACATCCGCCCGCTGTTCTGCGAGGGCCTCGGGCCGTTCCGCTGGGCCGCGCTCTCGGGCGATCCCGAGGACATCCGCGTCACCGACGAGGCGCTCAAGGGGCTCTTCCCCGAGAACACGCACCTCCACAACTGGCTCGACGCCGCCGCCGAGCGCGTGGAGTTCGAGGGCCTCCCCGCCCGCATCTGCTGGCTCGGCTACGGCGAGCGCCACCGGGCCGGCCTGCTGTTCAACCAGCTCGTCGCCGAGGGCAAGGTCAAGGCGCCGATCGTGATCGGCCGCGACCACCTCGACTCCGGTTCCGTCGCGTCGCCCTACCGCGAGACCGAGGCCATGGCCGACGGCTCGGATGCGATCGCCGACTGGCCGCTGCTCAACGCGCTCACCGCGACCTCCTCCGGCGCGACGTGGGTGTCGATCCACCACGGCGGCGGCGTCGGCATCGGCCGCTCGATCCACACCGGTCAGGTATCGGTCGCCGACGGCTCCGAGCTCGCGGCCGAGAAGCTCTCGCGCCTGCTCGCCAACGACCCCGGCATGGGCGTCATCCGCCACGTCGACGCGGGCTACGAGCGTGCGGCCGAGGTCGCCGAGGAGCGCGGCGTGCGCATCCCGGTGAAGCCCACCATCCGCAACACCGAGCGCGCCTGGTAGGCCTCCGCCACCCGGAACGACGAGAAAGGCATCGAGATGACGACCCTGCTGATCGACGGCATCGGCGAGCTGACCACGAACGACCCGGGGCTCGGCGACGGGCTCGGCGGTCGTCTGCGCGACGCCGCGGTCGTCCTCGAGAACGACAGGGTCGTGTGGGTCGGCCCCTCGGCCGAGGCTCCCGCCGCCGATGAACGCTTCGACGCCGCCGGCCGAGCGGTCCTCCCCGGCTGGGTCGACTCGCACACGCACATGGTGTTCGGGGGCGATCGGACCGCGGAGTTCGAGGCCCGCATGGCCGGCGAGGCGTATGCCGCCGGCGGCATCAACGTCACCGTCGAGGCGACTCGCGCGGCCTCCGACCGCCGGCTGGAGGCGAACCTGGCCCGCCTCGTCGCCGAGGCTCGACGCGGCGGCACCACGACGCTCGAGACGAAGACCGGCTACGGGCTCACCGTCGCCGACGAGGTGAGGGCGGCGCGCATCGCGGGAGCGCACGTCGACGCGGTCACGTTCCTCGGGGCGCACGTCGTCCCCGCGGGCGAGGACCCGGACGTCTACCTCGACCTCGTGACCGGTGCGATGCTCGACGCGGTCGCGCCGCACGTGAGCGCGGTCGACGTCTTCTGCGAGACGGGCGCCTTCGACGAGGGTGCAGCGCGGCGCGTGCTCGAGACCGCGCGCGCCGCCGGTCTCGCCACTCGGGTGCACGGGAATCAGCTCGGGCACGGCCCCGGCGTGCGCCTCGCGGTGGAGGAGGGATCCCTCAGCGTCGACCACCTCGGCTTCCTCGAGGACGAAGACTTCGACGCGCTCGCCGGATCCTGGGCCGCGTCGACCGCTCCCTCGGCCGGAACGGAGGCGGCACGGCGCGGCACCGTCGCGACCGTGCTGCCCGCGTGCGACCTCTCGACGAGGATGCCCCTCGCCCCGGCGCGGCGGCTGATCGACGCGGGAGCGGTCGTCGCCATCGCCTCGAACTGCAACCCCGGCACGTCGTACACGACCTCGATGAGCTTCGCCGTGGCCACCGCCGTCCTGCAGATGGGCCTCACGGTCCAGGAGGCCGTGCGCGCGGCGACGCTGGGCGGCGCCATCGCGCTCGGCGCGCACGAGAACGGGTGGAGGGATCCCCGCGGCTCGGCGCAGCCGCGCGTGGGCGTCGTCGCTCCCGGGGCCCGCGCGGACCTGCAGCTTCTCGAGGCGCCCTCGGTCACCCATCTCGCCTACCGCCCGGGCGTACCGCTCACCGCCGCCGTCTGGCGCGCCGGGATCCGCGTCGTCTGACGGGCCCTGACCGGGCGGGCGTCAGGAGCGCGCCGAGCGGCCGTGGATCCGCGTCGACAGGGTCTCGGCCGTGCGCCGCACCTCCTCCGCGAGCAGCGGCAGCGACTCGTCCGGCATCTTCGCCTCGGGGAAGGTCACCGCGATCGCGGCGACCGGCCACCCCCGGTGATCGAGCACCGGCACGCCGATGGACCAGAGCCCCTCGGTCACCGAGCCGCGCTCGAGCGCGAAGCCGCGCGTGGTCGTCTCATCGAGCACTGAGCGCAGACGCGAATAGCGGTCGATGCCGTCGGGGTCCGCGTGCCGGTGCACGAAGGCGCCGCGATCCGGGAACAGCGCCCGCACCTGGGCTCGGGGCAGCGCCGCCAGGATCGCGCGTCCGCTCGCCGTGAGCTGCATCGGGAGCCTCACGTCGACGTCGGTGACGAGCGACGGCGCCCCCGGCGCCCGCTCCTCGATGACGTACAGCACGTCGCGCCCGTGCGGCACGGCGAGGTGGCAGCTCTGCCGCACGCGGTCGACGAGCTGCGCCACGAGCGGGCGGCCGATCCTGCTGAGCGGTTCCTGACGCGCGTAGGCGGAGCTCAGCTCGACGGCCGAGATCCCGAGTCCGTACCGCTTCTCCTCCGGCAGGTGCAGCACGTAGCCGTGCTCCTGCAGCGTCGTGAGCAGCTGATAGACCGTGGAGCGCGGCAGGTCGAGCTGCGTCGCGATCATGCTCGCGGGGACCGGCCCGCGGGACCGGGCGAGCAGGCTGAGGATCCGCAGCGTCTGGTCGGCGGCGGGCACCTTCGGGTCGCTCATAGTCGCAGCCTACCGGCGGAGCTCAGGCCAGCGGGACGCCCAGGGCGCGCTCGACCTCGGCCCGCACGGCTCCGCTCGCGACGAACTCGTGCGCCGCGGTGATGGCCGGAGACAGGAACGCGTCGGTGTCCGGCTCCGCGATCCGAGTGCGGAACAGCCCGTGGACGGCGGCCGTCGCGGCCGCCGGGGATCCCGCTCCCTCCTCGCGCGCGCGGAAGTCGAGGGCGCGAGTCGACGCGAGCAGCTCGATCCCGAGCACGCGAGCGAGCCCGTCGAGGGCGCGACGCAGCTTGCGTCCCGCGTGCCAGCCCATCGAGACGTGGTCCTCCTGCATCGCGGAGGAGGGGATCGAGTCGACCGAGGCCGGGGTCGCGAGTCGTTTGAGCTCGGACACGATCCCCGCGGCCGTGTACTGGGCGATCATGAGTCCCGAGTCGAGGCCCGCGTCGGCGGCGAGGAAGGGCGGGAGGCCGTGGTTGCGCGAGACGTCGAGGAAGCGGTCGGTGCGGCGCTCGCTGATCGAGGCGACGTCGGCGACGGCGATCGCGAGGAAGTCGAGCACGTAGGCGACGGGCGCGCCGTGGAAGTTGCCGTTCGACTCGACGCGGCCGTCGGGCAGCACGACCGGGTTGTCGATGGCGGACACGAGCTCGGTCGACGCGACGCGCGCGGCGTGCGAAGCCGTGTCGCGGGCCGCGCCGTGCACCTGAGGGGCGCAGCGCAGGGAGTACGCGTCCTGCACCCGCGTGAACTCGCCCTCGCGGGAACGCTGCACGAGACCCGAGTCGCGCAGCACGCGCAGCATGTTCGCGGCGGCGTCGGCCTGACCCGGGTGCGGGCGCAGCGCCTGCAGCTCGGGGGCGAACACGGCGTCCGTCCCGGTGAGCGCCTCGACCGACGCCGCCGCGGCGATGTCGGCGACGCGGAGCAGCGCGCCCAGGTCGTGGAGCGCGAGGCAGAGCATGCCGAGCATGCCGTCGGTGCCGTTGATGAGGGCGAGCCCCTCCTTCTCCGCGAGCACGAGTGCTTCGATCCCGGCCGCGCCCGTCCCCGCGGCCGAG
>JAPSIU010000012.1 GCA_031178565.1 Leucobacter sp.
GGTATCCCGGCCGTCGGTACTACGGCGGCTGCGAGTTCGTCGATATCGCCGAGGATCTCGCCCGCGAGCGCGCGAAGAGCCTCTTCGGCGCGAAGTACGCCAACGTCCAGCCGCACTCGGGGGCCTCGGCCAACGCGGCCGTGCTCTCGGCCATCGCCGAGCCGGGGGATACGATCCTCGGCCTCGAGCTCTCGCACGGCGGACACCTCACGCACGGCATGAAGCTGAACTTCTCGGGCAAGCTCTACAATGTCGTGTCGTACGGCGTCGATCCCGAGACCTTCCTCGTGGACATGGACGTCGTGCGGCAGAAGGCGCTCGAGCACCGGCCCAAGGTCATCATCGCCGGCTGGTCGGCCTACCCGCGCACCCTCGACTTCGCGGCGTTCCGCGCGATCGCGGAAGAGGTGGGCGCGACGCTGTGGGTGGACATGGCGCACTTCGCCGGCCTCGTGGCCGCGGGTCTGCACCCGAACCCGGTTCAGTACGCGCACGTCACCTCCTCGACGGTGCACAAGACCATCGGCGGCCCGCGCTCCGGCTTCATCCTCAGCAACGATCCCGAGATCTCCAAGCGGATCAACTCGAACGTCTTCCCGGGCCAGCAGGGCGGCCCGCTCATGCACGTCATCGCCGCGAAGGCGACCGCCTTCAAGCTCGCAGCGACCGATGAGTTCAAGGACCGCCAGGTGCGCACCCTCTCGGGAGCGAAGCTCGTGGCCGACGCGCTGACGAGTGAAGCCTCCAAGGCGGCCGGCGTCGACGTGCTCACGGGCGGCACGGACGTGCACCTCGTGCTCGCGGATCTGCGCAGCAGCGAGCTCGACGGCCAGCAGGCCGAGGACGCGCTGCACGCGGTGGGGATCACTGTCAACCGCAACGCGGTGCCCTTCGATCCGCGGCCTCCGATGGTGACGAGCGGTCTGCGCATCGGTACTCCGGCGCTCGCGACTCGAGGCTTCGGCGATACCGAGTTCGCCGAGGTGGCCGAGATCATCGCGCAGACGCTGCAGCGGTCGGGCGACGTGGAGGCGCTCAAGACCCGTGTCACGGCGCTCGCCGAAGCGTTCCCGCTCTACCCGGGCCTCGAGGAGTGGTGAGCGCCATGACCGATGCGACCCGGACCGCGAAGAAGCTCGACGGCACCGCCGCCGCTGCGGCCATCAAGCAGGAGCTCGCCGCTCGCGTCGAAGCCCTCGCCGCTCGCGGAGTGGTGCCGGGCCTCGCCACGGTGCTCGTGGGTGAGGATCCCGGATCTCAGTGGTACGTCGCGGGCAAGCACCGCGACTGCGCCGAGGTCGGCATCGCGTCGATCAAGCGGGAGCTTCCGGGCACGGTCACTCAGGAGGAGCTCGAGGCCGTGCTCGAAGAGCTCAACGCCGACGATGCGTGCACGGGGTACATCGTGCAGTTGCCGCTGCCGAAGCACATCGACACGGATCGGATCCTCGAGTGCATCGACCCCGCGAAGGACGCCGACGGGCTGCACCCGACCAACCTCGGCCGCCTCGTGCTCAACGCGAACACGGAGATCACCTCGCCGCTGCCGTGCACGCCGCGCGGCGTGATCGAGTTGGTGGAGCGCAACGGGCTCTCGTGGGCGGGCAAGCACGTGGTGGTCGTGGGCCGGGGCGTGACCGTGGGGCGTCCGATGGGTCCGCTGCTGACGCGCCGGGAGTTCAATGCGACGGTGACACTGACGCACACGGGCACGGCTGATCTCGGCGCCGAGCTGCGTCGCGCCGACGTGATCGTCGCGGCCGCGGGTGTCGAGGGGATCGTGAGGCCCGAGGATGTGAAGCCCGGAGCCGTCGTGCTCGATGTGGGGGTCTCGCGCCGGGTGGATCCCGAGACGGGGAAGAGCCGAGTGGTGGGCGACGTCGATCCGGGGGTGGCTTCGGTCGCGGGCTGGATCTCGCCGAATCCGGGGGGAGTCGGGCCCATGACCCGCGCCCTGCTGCTCAAGAACGTCGTCGAGATGGCTGAGCGCGCCTGATCCACGCTGTCGTTCGGGGCTCGCAGTGCGCTGCGCGCCCCGAACACGCGTCCGCCGCCTGATCCCGCTATCGCGGATCGGGGTCGAGCACGCGGGCGAGTTCCTCCGCGACGCGTCGGGCGCTGTCCTCGCTGAGTTCGAGTGCGACACCGTGATCGTTGCCGAGGAAGTACCAGGTCCGCGACTCTCCGTCGCGCTGCCAGCGGCCGAGGACGAGGCGCTCCTCCCGCAGGTGCTCGGTCGCCTGCGACCCGCTGAAATCGCTCACCCGCAGCCTCACGGGGATCTCCCGCCCCGCGTCGCGATGAGCGCGGTCATCGGGGTGGTCCTCCTCCGCGTGATCGATGACGCACCATTCGGGACAGGGGCTGCGTTGCCAGCTGATGAACACGACGGATCCTCCGGAGTCGGCGGTGCACGGCGATCACAGGTTAGGGCAGACCTCGGACGTTGAAGCGGTCCCGGGTCAGGCGCTGCCTCCGCTCAGGTCGGGCCACGGCTTCGGCAGTAGCTCGTCGAGCGTGAGGTCGAGCTGCTGGGCCACGGCCATGAGAGTCCGCAGGCTGGGATTCGACGGGGAACCCGGCGCCGACTCGCCCTTCTCCAGCTTCTGATAGGTGTAGCGCGTGATGCCGGCGGCAGCGGCGAGCCGCTCCTGGCTCATCCCGAGTTCGATCCGTCTCCGCTGCAGCTCCGTGCCGAGTCGCCGTGCGTAGTCGTTCCAGTCCCCGCCTGGGATGAGTTTCGCCATTCCAACAGAGTGGAGCAGTCCGCAAGTTCATAAGGCCTCTTTTATTTTGCTTTAGTGATGGTCATGTGCATAATAAAAGATGCCATTCCGTTTTTGAAGCGTACGTCGAAGATGTGATGGCGCCGTTCTGAAGACCGGTTGGCCAGGCCGCCCGCGGATCCTCATTGCGGCAACAGGCCCGGCGGTCGAGCTCCCCTCTCGACCGCCGAGCTCCGCTCTCCGCAGGTGCGACGGAGACTCTCCGGGCTCGGTGTAGCCTGATTCGCGTGGAATCCGCCGGAACCGACTTCGCAGACCTCGACTATTCCGCGTTGATCGGCGAGGTCGACCGGGAGGCGGTGAAGCGCTACCGTGCCGAGCGCGCCGATCGGCGGAAGCGCGTGCAGGACTCGGTGTCCCTCGTGTCGCGCGCGGTCAGGGTCGCCGTCGCCGTGCCGGTGCTCGTCGCCGTGGTGATCGGCGTCGGCCTCGTGACCTCCCTTGTCGGGGGAGGTCTGTCCCGCGCGCTGGGTCTCACCGAGGGTGCCGCCCGGGTACTGCCGTTCGTCGTGCTCGCCGTCGTCGCGGTGATCGCCCTCGTGGTGGGGCTGCGGATGCACGCTCGTGCGACCGTCGAGGACTTCCGGTTCCACGAGTTCGCCCGCGCCAACGGGATGTCCTTCGTCGCGGAGGAGGCGGATCCCGCGCGTCCGGGCCTGCTGTTCTCCCGCGGGCGCGCGCGGCGGGCGACTCGCCTGCTCCGCGCCGAACGCCGGCGTGCGACCGAGTTCGCCAACTATCGGTACACGACCGGATCGGGCAAGCGGAGCACCACGCACCGCTGGGGTTACGCGGCGATCCGGCTCGGCACCCCGCTGCCGCATATCGTGCTCGACGCGGTCGGCAACAACGGGCTCTTCGGCGCATCCAATCTGCCGGCCTCGTTCGATCGCGGGCAGCGGCTGCGGCTCGAGGGCGATTTCGACCGGTACTTCGCGCTCTACTGCCCGGAGGGGTACGAGCGCGACGCGCTGTACCTGTTCACTCCCGACATCATGGCCCGCTTCGTCGACCACGCGGCCCTGTTCGACGTCGAGATCGTGGACGACTGGCTGTTCCTCTACGCGAGGGGCAAGGAGCTGGTGGCGGCGGATCCCGGCGCTCTCGCCGCGACCTTCTCGGTGGTCGACGCAGTGGCCGCGAAGCTCGCGCAGTGGGAGCGATGGCGCGATGAGCGCCTCCTGGATCGGCCGTCCGTCGCGCTCGATCCCGCCGCGCTCCACGCCGTCGCGCCCGACCCGTCCGGGCAACTCGGCGCGGAAGGAGTCGCCGTCGACTCGCCGATCTCCGCTCCGGCGCGCGCGGTCGCCGCCCCTGTCGCTCTCGTCCCCGAGCGGCGGCGGGGCGTCGCCGCGGAGGGGAGAAGGCTGCGGCGGAGAGTGTCCGTGCCCGGCCTCATCGGGTTCATCGTGATCATCGGCTACTGGGTGTGGGTGCTCGTGCGCTGAGTCGGGCTCCCCGACGCTTCCCCACCCGCCCCGGCGTCGATCCCGGCGGGCCGGCCGCGTCGGACTCAGGCTCGCGGGGCATACTGGGAGGCGCGCCTCACCGACATCCGCCGATCCCCCATCCGCGATCCCGCTTCCCGCCGACGAAAGCCGAGACCGACACGTGACCCTGCCGATCATCGCCCTCAGCCCGCGCGCCCTCGCCGAGGCGGCTCCCTCCGGATCCGGAGCCGTCGAGTACGAGGGGTTCATCGGCTGGGTGCTGAGTCTCATGGAATCCTTCGGGGAACTCGGGGTCGGGCTCGCGGTGTTCTTCGAGACGTTCATTCCTCCGATCCCCTCCGAGGCGGTGCTGCCCGGTGCGGGCTTCCTGGCCTACGAGGGGCGCATGAGCTTCTGGCTGGCCTGGGTGATGGCGACCCTGGGGGCCCTGATCGGGGCGTGGTGCTGGTACGCGATCGGCGCCGCGATCGGGAGGAACCGCACGAGGCGCCTCGTCGGGCGCATGCCCCTCATGGAGTATGAGGATTTCGACAAGGCGGAGGCCTTCTTCCAGCGATGGGGCGGCGCCGCGGTCTTCTTCGGGCGCTGCGTGCCGCTCGTGCGATCGTTCATCTCGATTCCCGCCGGCATCGAGCGCATGGGGCTCACTCGATTCTCCCTGTACACGCTCGCCGGCTCGGGGCTCTGGAACGGCGTCTGGATCGGTCTCGGCTACGCCTTCGGCCCCGCGATCCGGCCCGTGCTCGAGCGGTGGAGCGGGGTGCTCTCGGATGCCGTGATCGTGATCGTCCTGGTGCTCCTGCTCTGGTTCGTGATCGCCCGGGTGGTGCGGCTGCGGCGGAATCGGCGGGCCGAGCGCCGCGGCGCCGAATAGAATCCCGGCCGGGGGTTGACTGGCGGTCGCGCTCGACGTAATGTACAACCAAATGGTTGTACAAGAAATCTCAGACGAACAGGTGAACCGGATCTTCCGCGCCCTGGCAGACGCGACGCGACGCGACATCGTACGTCGCACGCTCAGCTCCGAGGCATCGATCTCGGAGCTCGCGAAGGACTACGAGATGTCGTTCGCGGCGGTGCAGAAGCACGTCGCGGTGCTCGAGGCCGCGGACCTCGTCGCACGGATTCCGAGGGGAAGGGAGCGCATCATCAGAGGCAATCCGGATACCATCCGCCGGGCCCGGGAACTGCTGGGCCACTTCGAGCAGATCTGGCGGGGCCGCATCGACAGGCTCGATGCGCTGCTCGCTGAGGACCCTCCCGCACGCTGAATCGCGCGAGCCGACGCGCGACGATCGACATCCGCGCGAACCGCGGACCGAACCGAACCGAATAACCGCACGAACAGAAAGGCCTGAATCATGCCCGTCACCTCTGTCGACACGGATCCCGAGGCGCTGACACTGACCGTCGTCGCCGACTTCACCGTCCCAGTGCGCAGGCTCTGGGACGCCTACCTCGATCCCCGCCAGATCGAACGATTCTGGGGACCGCCCGAGTATCCCGCCACGTTTCTGCGGCACGACGGCTTTGTCGGCGGACTCTCGACGTATTACATGACCAGCCCCGAGGGCGATCGGTTCTACGGCTACTGGAAGTGGACCGCCGTCGACGAGGGGACCGGTTTCGAGGTGCGCGACGGCTTCGCACACGACGACGGAAGACCCAACACCGACATGCCCGAGGGGCGCATGGTGTTGGAGTTCGCCGAGACCGCCCTGGGTTCGCGGGTGACCGTCATCAGCCACCATGATTCGCTCGAAGACATGGAGCAGGTGCTCGCCATGGGCCAGGTCGAGGGCATGAGCGCCGCGATGGGGCAGATCGACGCGGTGGTCGAGGACCTCGCCTCCTTCGCCGCCGGCCGCGCCGCCGACCTGCAGCTGATCGGTGACACCCAGGCGAGGATCTCGCGCGTGATCCGCGGCACGGCCGATCAGGTCTGGCGGGCGCACACGGATCCCGAGATCCTGCGCCGCTGGCAGCTCGGCCCCGACGGCTGGAGCATGCCGGTGTGCGAGTTCGGCGCCGAGCCCGGTCAGTCGCTCCGCACCGAGTGGCAGAACGACGAGACGGGAGAGCGCTTCGGCTTCGCGGGGGTCGTGGTCGAGGCAGCACCGCCGCACCGGATCGTGACGACCGAGCGGATGATCTCGCCGCAGGATCCCGACGGGACTGCGAGTCCCGAGACGCTCAACGAGATGACGCTCACCCCGGTCGAAGGCGGTACCCTGCTCGCCTATCTGATCACCTATCCCGATGCCGGGATCCGGGAGCAGATCATCGGCACCGGCATGGTCGACGGCATGGAGATGGGCTACCAGAGGCTCGAGCGGGAGGTGCTCGCCGCCTAGTCTCGGCGAGCACCCGGTTCCGCCCTACTCGTGGGCCTCCTGGGGGAAGGGCTCGGCGTCCGCCGCATTGTCGGCGGCGGGAGCGGAGCCCTTCCGGCCCGCGAGCGCGAGGAGCGGGAACAGCAGCACCGTCAGCATCGCGGCCCCCACCATGGCGGCGGCGGTCTTCTCGTCGAGCACCCGGTGGTCGGTGCCGATCGCGGTGACCGCGATCACGAGGGGCAGCGTCGTCGCGCCGAACAGGGCTGCGGATCGCCGATCCCCGACCGATGCGCCCGTTCCCGGGGAGAACCAGCCCGGAACTCCCCGCACGATCAGCATGGCGAGCGCGAACACGGGAACGAGCACGAGCGCTGCCGGATCCGCGAGGAGAGCCGACAGCGGGAACGTGATGCCGGTGGACACGAAGAACACCGGTACCAGGAATCCGAAGGCGAGCGAATCGAGCTTCGTCTCGATCACACGAAGCTCCTCGGGGTCGCCGCCCTGCAGCACGACCCGGGCCAGCATCCCGGCGGTGAAGGCCCCGAGCAGGAAGTCGACGCCGAGCGCGACCGCGAGTGCGACGAGTGCTGCGAGCAGCAGCACGACGAAGCGCACCGCGAACTGACCGCTCGTGTGCAGCGTCAACGACACCATGCGCCGCAGCCAGTGGTGGGGCCCGTGCGACGCGAGCCAGAACGCTGCCGCCGCGACCGCCGCGAAGAGGATCAGCACGAGTGTGCCGGCCAGCGGCTGTCTTCCGCTCAGGAACACGGAGATCGCGACGAGCGGGGCGAACTCGCCGATCGCTCCGGCGGTGCCGATGGCGCGGCCGAGCGGAGTACGGGTGAGCCCGGCGTCCCGCAGCATCGGCATGATGGTGCCGAGGGCGGTGCCTGTGAGGGCGACGGCGATGATGACGGATGCCGCCGGGTCGTCTCCCAGCGCGAAGCCCGTGGCGAGAGCGAGCAGGGCCGACACCGACCACCACCCCAGTGCGCGACGCCCCGGCGAGCCCCGGAGCGATCCGGGATCGATCTCGTTGCCCGCCATGAAGAACAGTGCGGCGAGCCCGAACTGCGACATCGCCTCGAGCACCGGATTGTCGCTCACCCATCCGAGGCCCGAGGGACCGATGAGCATGCCCAGTCCGATCTCGAAGACGACGAGGGGGATCACGAGCGCCCTGCGCACGATCGCCGCGAGGAGCGGGGCCACGACTGCCACGAGTGGAACGAGCAGGGTGCTGAGTTCGGTGCTGTTCACGGCCGGTGCTCCTCTCGGGCGCGGCGATCGCGCGGCGATTCTCATGGTAGCGAGGCGCGCCCTCGGACAGGGGCTCACAGGGACTTCCCGAGGCCGAGCGGCTATCCTGGGCAACTGTGCTGACCGAGCTGGAACACTACTCCACCATCGCCCTGTACTCGGCGATGATCGTGTACGCGATCGCGTTCGTGTTCTACGCGGTGGATCTCGCGAACCGCAGTGGCGATACGGTCGCCGCACGCGACACGGCCTCCGCCGCAGGGGCCTCTCGCACCGGGGTCGCGAACGCGCGATCCGGGGGCGGTGTCGCGACGCTCGCGCGGCCCGAGCCGTCGACGCAGCCCTCCGCGAGGCAGCCGCGATCCCGCAGCCTCCGCATCGGCTTCTCGCTCACGGTGCTCGGATTCCTGCTGCACCTGGGGGCGACGATCCTGCGCGGGATCGGCGCCGAGCGCGTGCCGTGGGCCAACATGTACGAGTTCGCGCTCACGGCCACCTGCGCGATCGTGCTGATCTTCCTCCTCGTGCAGTTCTTCGTGGATCTGCGGTTCCTCGGCACGCTCGTCACCGGTCTCACCGTGCTGTTCCTCGGTTTGAGCAAGATCAATTTCTACGTCGAGATCGTGCCGCTGCAGCCCGCGCTCGACTCCTACTGGCTCGTCATCCACATCCTGGTCGCCGTGCTCGCGGTCGGCTTCCTGACGCTCTCCTTCGGCCTCTCCGTGCTGCAGCTGCTGCAGACCCGGCGCGAGAACCGCATCGAGGACGGGGAAGCCGGAGGCATGCGGTTCCTCGTGAGCCTTCCCACCGCCGTGCGTCTCGAGGATCTCGCCTACCGGCTCGCGATCATCGGTTTCGCGTTCTGGACCTTCACGTTGATCGCGGGCGCGATCTGGGCGGAGCGCGCGTGGAGCCGATACTGGGGCTGGGACACGAAGGAGGTCTGGACCTTCGTCATCTGGGTGCTCTACGCCGGTTTCATCCACGCCCGTGCGACACGCGGCTGGCGGGGTACACGTTCCGCGTGGCTGTCGATCATCGCCTACACCGCGGTCATCTTCAACTTCACGATCGTCAACGTGTTCTTCAAGGGACTGCACGCGTACTCGGGCCTGTGATGGCTGACGGGCTCGGGAACCGCGTCGACTCCGGGGATCCGCGCGGAGGGTCGAGCCGGGAGCGCTGGGGCATCGGCGCGACGGGCCTCCTGCTCATCGTGTTCGCGGTGTGCGTCATCACGCTGACACCTGCCCCCGTGGATCGGGGGTACAGCGCGCTCGTGGAGGAGCTGCTGGCCTACCTGCACGACAGGGGCGTGCCGGCGTGGTTCGGCTACCGCAAACTGGAGTTCTCGGCGAACATCCTCATGTTCGTGCCGGTGGGATTCTTCGTCGGGCTGCTGCTGCCGCTGCGCAGAGCGTGGATCGGGGGATTCGCCGGCATGTCCTTCTCGGTGCTCGTCGAGGTGCTGCAGTATCTGGTGCTGCCGGAGCGCTTCGCGTCGGTGCTCGACGTCCTCGCCAACACGATGGGCGGGTGGATCGGGATCGGCGTCGCGGTGCTGACGAGGCTCGCGATCCGGAATCGGGATCGTCGCCTCCTCGTCGAGGCTCGCCGCGGGGAGGTGGGGGTGGGAACCGCGCCTACTGCAGCACCTCGATGATCTCCGCGGGTTCGATCAGGCGTCCGGTGTAGAACGGGACCTCGACGCTGACGTAGCGGCGGGCGTCGGAGGCGCGCAGGTCCCGCATCATGTCGACGAGCTCGGTGAGGTCGTCCGATTCCATCGGGAGCAGCCACTCGTAGTCGCCGAGGGCGAAGGCCGAGACGGTGTTCGCGGTGACGCCGGTGTGCGCGGCACCCGTGCGGCCGTGCTCCGCGAGCATCCGCCCGCGCTCGGCGGGCTCGAGGAGATACCACTCCGGGGTGCGCACGAACGGGTAGACCGCGAGCCACTGCTTGGCGGGCACCCCGCGCACGAAACCGGGCACGTGCGAGCGGTTGAACTCGGCGTCCCGGTGCACGCCGAGCGCGCTCCAGGTCCGGATCAGGGGTCGAAGGATCGAGGCTCGGCGCAGCTCGCGCAGCGTCCACTGCAGATCCTCGGCCGAGGAGCCGTGGAGCCACACCATCAGATCGGCGTCGGATCGCAGCCCGCTCACGTCGTACCAGCCGCGAACCGTCACGCCCTCGTTCTCGACGACGTCGATCACGTCCTCGAGCTCCTGCACGATGCCGGGGACGTCGCGTCCGTCGAGCACGACGGGGTGCGACGTGCTCAGGCGGAACACGGCGAACAGGGTGAACGCGTTGGCGGCGATGTCGGTGGAGGTTTCGGCGGCGGAGAGGCCCTGTGCTCCGGGTGCGGTTTCGCTCATGCACTCATCGTCTCGCGTTCGGCGGGTGCGACGCAACGCCGCATCGGGTATTCGCCGTCGTATGGGGCGCGAACCGTCGCCCGTCGCACCTACTGCGGCGCCTCGGATCCCGGCGCCCGTGTGGTGGCGTATTCGTTCAGGGTGCCCGCTTGGAAGGCCGCGCGGACGTTCTCGAGCTCGACCTGATCCGGCAGCACGATCGACTGGCCGTCGGCCGAGGTGCCGGTGCCAAGGGTGGGGCTCGTGAAGAACCGGACGTCGTCCGAGCGGAGGCTGCGCATATCGAAGCCGAGTGAGACGGCGGTGGGGAGATCGAGGCTCTCGTCGAGGATCAGGTACGGCTTCAGTGCCTCGAACGTGCCGGTGAGCTTTCCCACGTCGCCCAGGGTCTCCCTGCTGAGTATCGTGCTCATCAGGCCCTTCAGATAGGCCTGCTGGTTACGCGCGCGCTGGTAGTCGCCGTCTGCGAAGGCGTAGCGTTCGCGGACGAAGGAGAGCGCCTGGTCTCCGTCGAGGGTGATCTCGCCCGCCCCGAAGGTGTACCCTCCACCTCCGTTCTGCGCGGTGTAGGGAACCTCGTTGTGCACCGTCACCCCGCCCACCGCGTCGGTGAGCCCCTTGAAGGACTCGAAGTCGATGAGGGCGACGTGGTCGATGCGGGCGCCGATGAAGTTCTCGACGGTGTTGACGGCGAGCGGCAGCCCGCCGAAGGCGACGGCCGCGTTGATCTTGGCCTCTCCGTGGCCCTGGATCGTAACCCAGTTGTCCCGCATGATCGACATGACGGTCATGTGCTTCCGGTCGGGGGAGATCTGGGCGACCATGATGGCGTCACTCCGGAAGCCGTTCAGATCTTCGGCGGTCGCGGTCGGGTCGGTCGTCTCTCGGGAGTCCGATCCGAGGAGCAGGATGTTGAGGGGCGCGTTCGTGCCCGCCGCAGGCTTGGTCTCGGCGGGGCGCGTGAGGGAGGGGTCCTGCTCGATGCTCACGCGCTTCACCTCGTTGTACGAGCTGGACAGGAGCGCGTAGGCGATGCCCGCGCCGATGCCGAGCAGCAGGACCAGCGAGCCGAGCACGATGAGGGTGTTGCGTAGACCGCGGCGCTTGCGTCTGGGGGACCGCTCTTCCGAGTGGCTCTCAGCCTCGGCGAACAGCTGATCGATCTGCGACTGGGAATCGGTCACGCGGTGGCTCCTCGGGTTCATGCGACTTCGGCTGACCGGAAACGGCAGGCTATATCTTCACCAGAAACTCGCTGGCCCGAAGCTCTCTCATGCACATGGTAGTCGGGGTGTTTGAGCTTTCTCTCCGGACCTTGAAAGGGGGCCCGAGCCGGGCCGGTCAGCCCTTCAACCTCGCCGCGATCGCGTCGACGTAGCCCACGATCTGCCGTGCGACGCGTGCGTGCACGTCGTCGGCTGCGTCGATGGGGTCGATGATGTCGTCGTCATCGCCGAGTCGGGCGGAGGATCGCAGACGCGCCGCGCGCTCGATGACGGCTCGGGGGTCGGATGCGCCGGGTTCGGAGGCGGGTTCGAGCAGCGCTGCGAACTCCGCGAGAGTGAAGGTGCGGTGCATCGTTCGTGGGAAGCGCCTCACGACCTCGTCGCGCTGCGCACGCGTCATGGTGAGGATCAGGTCCGCTGCGCCGACGTGCTGCTCACCGAGCTGCTCCCCGGTCAGACCCGCCGCGCTCTCGCCGAGCGCGACGAGCTGGCGTGCCGCGGCCTTATCCATCGGGGCGCCGACGACTGCGTGCAGACCCGCGCTGCCGAGTTCGAACCGCGGGTCGTTCGCGAAGCGCGATCTCAACAGCTGCTCGGCGAGCGGTGACCGGCAGATGTTGCCGGTGCACACCGTGAGCACGGCGACGGGCGCTTCGGATCTCCGGTCGCGGCGGCTCATTACTGCGTTTCTCGCATCCGGCGCCGGGGACCGTAGACATCAGGATCAGGCGATGATTCGCTCTCGGCGAGCAGCTCGGCGAACTGCTTGAAGCCGGTGTTGCCCTCGGGCTCCGGGACGTCCTCCTGCTGCTGCCGGCCATAGTAGGCGCGGTAGCGATAGCCGTAGCCGTCGGCCTTGACGCCCTTGCTGGGAACGCCGTTGAGGATGATGCCGAGCGCGTGACCCTTCACGCGCTGCAGGTTGTTGAGGGCCGCCTTGAGCGCATCATAGGTGGTCTTGCGTGCTCGGCTGACCACGAGCGCTCCGTCGGTGCGGGCGGTGAGGATCGCCGCGTCGGTGACGGGGAGCAGCGGGGGCGCGTCGATGAGCACGATGGCGTGGTCCGTGAGCTCGTCGATGACCTCGTGCATGGCGTTCGAGCCGAGCAGTTCGCTGGGGTTCGGCGGGATCTTGCCCGCGCCGAGCACCCACAGCTTTCCGCTGCTGCCCCACGGCTGCAACACCTCGGAGAGCTGGGCATTCCCGATCAGCACGTCGGTGAGCCCGACGCCGGGAAGCAGCCCGAACGTCTTGGCGACCATGGGGCGCCGCAGGTCGCCGTCGATCACCACGACGTTGCGCCCCATCGCCGCGATCGTATTGGCGAGGTTGGCGGTGATGGTCGATTTACCCTCGCCCGGGAGGGCGCTGGTGACGACGATCGACCGGGGCGGGTTGTCGATGTTCATGAACTGCAGGTTGGTGCGCAGCTCCCGGAGCGCCTCGGCTACGGCGTACTCGTCGGTGCTCTGCTGCCCGCGATCGTTGCCGCCGGTGCTGCTGATGATGCGGTTCTCCGCGTCGAAGCCGCCGTGCAGCGGGATCGTGCCGACCACTGGCAGCTCGGTCTCGCGCTCCACCTCGGCGATCGAGTGGATGCGGCGGTCGAAGACGTGGCGCAGCAGCGCGTAGCCGATGGCGAGCGCGAGTCCGACCAGGCCGCCGACGGCGACCGCGAGCCTGGTGTTCGGCGAGGATGGCGACTCGGGCAGCTGCGCGGCGTCCATGGACTGGAAGGTGACGATCGACGGCGGGGGCGCGCTTCCGTCCGGCAACGGCGCAGCGTTGGCGTTCTCGAGTTCGGTCACCTTCTCCCCGATGGCGTTCACCCACGCTTCGGCGAGTGCGCGGGCCTCCTCGGGGGTGCCTGCGCTCGCGGAGACCTTGATGGTCGCCGTGTCGAGCGGGTTGGTGACCTCGATCTGCGAGATCAGGTCGTCCGGGTCGGTGCCGATGCCGAGCGTTTCGATCGCGGTCTCCGAGACGGAGCGCGACTTCGCAAGGTCCAGGTACGACTTCACCCGGGATTTGGCGTACGTCTCACCCGCCATGGCGGTGCCGAGGTCGCTGCTGACCCCGGCGGATACGATGCCGCTGGCGTCGGCGGTGTAGACCTTGGGTTGGACCAGGGCCCAGGCGAGGCCGATGAGCACACCGGCGAGAGCGATCGCGAGGATGCCGAGCCAGTGCGCTCGCACGATCTTCCAGTAGTCGGTCAGCTCCACCCTGCTGGGCTCCTCTAGCTCGTAGGCAAATACCTCACAATACTACCCGTCATCTGCGATGCTGGCAGCCGCGGCTGGCGGGTTGGGATCGGGCTCCTAATCGGATTAGTGTTGCGAATCAGGGGAAGCACGTTGTCGTTCGCGAAGGGGAGAACGGACGATGCACAACGGGAACGGTATCCGTCGATATGACGCCGAGGACTTTCGCGCGCTCGGAGCCCGGGGGCTCGACGGGCGGGTGCACGCGCAGGCGGTGGAGCGCGTGTTCGGGCGAGTCAGGGTCGTCAGGGTGCAGGGCGGAGGCCTCGAGCTCGAGACTCAGGGCCCCGGCGAGGGTCCGGAGATGCTAGATTTCGTCTTCCTGGACGAGGGGCAGTTCTCCTACCGCGAGGGGCGCGAATGGATCCGCCTCAAGGCCCGGTTCCTCATCGTCTCTGAAGAGGTCAAACGGCGGGTGCGACTCGCCGGTCGGTGGCGTCTCGCGCTCGTGCAGGTGCCGAGAGAGGCGATGGAGGGGTTCGTCGCCGAGCTGCCGCAGCGGATCGACCAGGTCGAGAGGAGATCGATGCTCGATCTCTCGATGCAGGCCTTCGTGGTGACGATGCTGCAGCACGACCGAGAGGCGACGGCGATCGAGAACTACGCCGCTGAGCAGCTACTGCTGGAGATGAGCGGAGCGGTGCTGCTGGACCGGTGCAGCGGGGCCGGCGTGGAGCGGGGCAGCCCGCGCGCGGTGCTGCGGGATCGTGCGATGGCGGTGATCGCTCAGCAGTGCGCTGATGTCGAGCTGAATCCCGAGCGGGTGGCGCGCGAGGTACGGACGTCGCTGCGGCAGCTGCAGGTCGTGTTCGCCGAGATCGGAACCACCGTCGCCGGAGAGATCCGACGGCGGCGTACGAGGCTCGCCAGCGCACTACTGACCGACAGTCGCTACGACGTGCTCACCATCGATCACATCGCCGAGCGGTCGGGATTCGGCACCACCATGAGCATGAGGCGCGCCTTGCAGGAGGCGTTCGGAGCAGGACCGCGCGAACTGCGCTCGAGGCGAGATGAGAGCCGGCCCTCAGGGCCGGTCGCCGGCGCTCCTTCCGGGGTCGAGTCCTAAAGAAGCGTCCGAACACGAGATTCGCGCAGGAATTTCGAACAATTCGCGCAGACTTCTCGCACTGGGCGCTCAATCTCGGTTCCCCCGGTCACTGCGGTCCGCTTTCTTTCTAATCTCGGAATTCAGTCCTAGACGAGTGGCGAGGCATATGCGCCTGCCTCCGAGGACCGGCGTCGCGAGCGGCAGGCTCGCGAAGCAGACCGAGAATCGTTGAATGTAGGGGGATCACGCATGACTGAGGATTTCAAGAAGAAGAATCTTTCGCGCCGCACGATGGTCAAGGGCGCCGCCTGGTCGGTTCCGGTGCTCGCGACCGCAGTTGCGGTGCCGACCGTGTCGGCGACGACCGCGCCGACCTGGAACGGCAGCGTCACCGGCTTCTGCTCCGGCGACTACGACCTCAGCGTCCTCACGGGCATCGTGGGCAGCGGTCTCGTGGGCGTCGCGCAGACCGCTCTCGGCGTGCTCGGGCTCGAGCCGAACGCGAGCCGCGGCTTCATCATCACGGCGACCCAGGGCGACATTCCCGCGGGCACCGTCTACCGTCTGCAGGGGCCCTCGGGACTCATCGACCTGGGCATCCTCCAGGGGATCATCGGCGCGAACGTCGCCGGCATCGTCGACGTGAACAACGGCGCGTACGACATCACCCTGAACCAGGCGATCACCCAGGGCAACAGCGTCACGATCGACCTCTTCGGCGCGCTGCTCGATGTCGGGGTGGCCTCGGAGTTCACCCTGACCCAGCAGACGGCCGACGCGAACGCCGGCGACAACTCGGGCTCGGTCAGCTCGCTCGCCGCCGTGGCCGTCAACCTGGGCTCGCTCAATCCTTTGCTCAGCGGCTCGCTCGCAGTGCAGCTCTGCGCCTAAGGGGTATCCTTACCTCCATGCCAACGAGCCCCGTCGAATTCGCTCTCGCGTTTTCGACGGGGCTCGTCGCATTCGCGCTGGCACTCTCCGGGGCGATGAAGGTCGGCCGCATCGCGGCGACGCTCGAGTCGATGGAGGCGCTGCGCGTCCCGCGCGGGCTGCGCGTCCGCCGGGTCGCGGTGCTGTTGCCGGTGTGGGAGCTGGTGCTGGCCCTGGGGCTGCTGTTCGGGCCGGGACCCGTCCGGACCGCGGCAGCCGCAGCCTCCCTCGTCACCCTGGCGGTGTTCACCGTGTTCCTGCTCGGCGTCCTGCGGCGAGGCGAGGACGTCGACTGCGGCTGCTTCGGGCCGCTGGCCGCGAGCGACCGGGTCACCGTCTGGTCCGTTGTGCGCAACGCAGCGCTCATCGTGGCGTCCGCGGCGGTGCTGGTCCTGCCGTCGCCGCCCGGCTCCTCGTTCGTGCTCGATCTGGTCGCGCTGGAGGCACCGCAGCGCGAGCGACTCCTCCTCGCCTGGGCTCTGACTGCCGTCGGGGTCCTGTTCCTCGAGGTGCTCCTCATGCGGCGTCGCGCGGCTGCGCCGACGGGTCCCTCCGGCTTCGGATCCGAGGATCTCGAGGGGGACCGCGTTGCGTCGCCCGGTGACCAGATTCCCGGTGCCGAGGTCGTCGACGCCGACGGGCTGACCTCCTCCCTGCGCACCCTGGGACGCGGAACGCCCATCATGCTCGTGTTCCTCTCCGTCGAGTGCGGACGCTGCGCGCCGGTCGCCGAGCGGCTCTCGGAGTGGCAGGCCGAGCTCGATCCCGTGCTGATCCGGGTGGTCACGTCCTCTCGGCCCGAGCTGCTGCGGGAGCGGATGCCGCAGGCCCTGCCGCTTGCGGTCTTCGGCGCCAGGGCGTCCCGGCGGGCGCTCGGGGTGCAGCGCGGCCCGGCGGCCGTGCTGCTGGGCGGATCCCAGCATCCGGTCATCGCTTCCCCCGTCGTCTACGGCCTCGACGAGATCGAGGCGCTGCTGCGGGGGATTCGGGAGGCCCGGCGATAACCGGTCTCAGCGGGGGGTCTGCATGCGTCGCTCGTCGGTAGCCCGGCCCGACCGCATCGCACTCCAACGGTGTCGACCCGTGATGATCCCGAAGATTCGCTCGAGTGGCCCCGTGCCGACGAACCGCCACCAGACGGCGGCGAAGGCCCAGCACACTACGACGAGGCCGAGCTGGACGAGGTACCCGCGTGGCGGTGACAGCCAGACGAGCGTCTCGGGGGACTGGGAGAGTCGAAGCGCGGTGAGCCACATCAGGATCCCGACGTGGAACACGTACACGCTGAGAGCCAGACGCCCCTGTACGGCGGCGGGCTCGAATAGACGGCGCGATGCCGCGGCCACCCGAGACGGGGCGAGGTCGGTCAGCAGGACGATGCCCGCGAATGCTGCAAGTGCGAGCGGAAGCTCCCGCAGGACCTCGACGTAGCCGCCGCGGATCTCAGTTCCCGGAAGGTCGAGCATCTGCCAGAGCATCGGCGGCACGACCGCCACCGATGATGTGATGAGGAGCACGAGCATCGGTCCGCGTCGGCTGAGAACGGTGCGGCCGATCGCGGTCCCTATCAGCACGAGCGGGAGGAGGGAGAGTGCCTGATATCCCGTGCCGAGGGCGATCCAGTCCAGCAGGGTCGTCCCGAACGTCCTCGGGGCGATGAGGGCTGGTGCCTCCGACGCGATCCCGCGCAGCCAGGTGACGATGCCCGGGCCGAGCACTGTCAGCGCGCCCGCCCAGATGAGGAGGGTGCGGGCGCTCGCGAACACTACGGGAAGTGCCAGCAGCATGGTGATGCCGAGATAGTCGAGCACGACGTTCACCCCTGACGGGGCGGCCTCGAGGAGCAGGCCCAGAGCGATCAGCAGCCCGGCTTTCACCGCGGTCTGCAGTCGGAAGCGCCGCCGCTCGTCGCCCGCCGCCGACTGCCGCGGCCCGGAGATCGCGAATGTCACGCCGATGATGAGCGCGAAGAGGGGCGCCGCGACATCGTTGAGAAGTCCCTCCGCCTTCGCCAGGAACCCGGGCATGGGTTGCACGAAGACGGTCGTGTGCGCGATGACCATGGCGAAGATCGCGAAGCCGCGGGCCGCATCGATGCCGAAGAGGCGGAGTCGTGCGCGGGAACCGACGGTGTCGTGCGCGGTCGCGAAGGACATGCCCTCCAGGATAGTCGGCGATCGGTCCTCACCTGACGCCTCCGGCGCGGCTGATGGGCCACACGCCCACGAGCGCCTCGCCGAGCACATCGTCGACGCGCACCCAGCGCACGCAGCCGTCGGCGGCATCGGCGCTGCCGCGGCACGGCGCGATGCCGTCTCCGCTCGCACTGCGATGATCGCCCATGACGAGCAGCTTGCCCCCGGGAATAGTGACGGGAGGGAAGCATCGTGCCGACCTCGGTGTCGTCGAGCAGTCCAAGGAGCCCGGTTCGAACGGCAGGTCCTCGAAGACGTAGGGCTCCTCGAGCGGTTGGCCGTCGATGGTGAGGCGGCCATCCGCGCTGCAGCACTTCACTGTCTGGCCCGGGGCGCCGATCACGCGCTTGACGAGCAGGTGGTCGGTGGTCGGCCCGATCCCGATCAGGTCGCCCAGCACCCACTTCGCGCCGTGCTTCACCCAGTCGAGGAAGGAACTCGGCGGGGGTGTGCCGCCGCCGGGCCAGAGGTCCTCCCTCGTGTGGAAGATGACGACGTCGCCGGCGTCGGGGACTCCGTCGTCCCCGGGCAAGGAATACGCGAGGCGATTCATGAGGAGCCGGTCGTCGACCTCGAGCGTGCGCTCCATCGACCCCGACGGCACCACGAACATCTTGACGACGAACGCCTGGGTCAGCCCGAGGATCAGGAGCGCGGCGAGGAAGTGCGTGAGGGGGTGCCCGAGCACTCGGCGCGTGCGGGTGCGTTCCTCGGACATGTGCACCAGTTTCTCATGATGCCGGCGCTTCCTCGCGGCTTCGATACCCGAACGCACATGACAGGATAGATGCAGTAACGAAATTCGATCCCTGCGAGGAGCGCCTTGGTGCCGGTGGATACGTCCGAGGAACGGACCGAGCTCGAGAGCCGCGTGCAGGCGTTCGGGACGAGCGTGCGGGTGCGCACGCCGTGCGCTCCGGGAACGCCCGAACTCTTCGACGAACTGCTGAGCGCTTGGCGGGACTCGGGCGTCCCGAACGCGCGCACGGAATCCGAACCCGATGAGACGCCGCTCGTCGAGGTTCCGCAGCTCAGTCGGGGATCCCTCGAATTCCTGGCCTACCGGTTCAGCGTGCACGTCACCACCGCTGCGCTCGAGTACCACCGGGGGCGGCAGCTCATGTTCCACGCGGGCGGGATCGCGCGCTCCGACGGCGCAGTGGTCGCAATCGTCGGTCCCTCCGGGAGGGGGAAGACGACCACGATTCGGGAGCTCGCGCGCGAGTACGGTTACGTGAGTGACGAGACGATCGCCATCACGGGCCAGGGCGAGGTCTGGCCGTACCGCAAGCCGCTCTCGGTGATCACCGAGGGACACCAGGACAAGGTGCAGATCCCGCCCTCGGACCTGCACCTACAGCCGCTGCCGGATGGCGTATTGCGCATTGCCGGGCTCGTGCTGCTCGACCGCGCCGCCGAGGAGATACGCACCTCGCAAGTCGAGTCGGTCTCCCTCGCGGAAGGTCTGGTCGAACTCGTGCAGCAGACCAGTTACCTGGTCGAGCTGCCCCACCCGCTGCGCAGGATCGCCGAGATCGCCACGGCCACCGGCGGCGTGCGACGCCTGCTCGCGGCGGCTCCCGAGAGCATCTCCGCGGTCGCCGATTCGCTGTTCGAACCGAGCCAGTGCGAGCCCTGGCAGCAGGTGATGCCGAGCGTCGTCCCAGCGCTCCCGTACCGGGTGAGCGATGATGTAGTCGACGCTGTCGAGTGCACGGACGGCACGGTCGTCATGACACGGGACCGGCAGGTGCGACTGCTGCAGGGGGTGGGGTCGCTGATCTGGTCGTCCCTGTGCGAGGGGGACGATTGGGATGCGCTCGAACTGCGCGCGCACGCTCTCCTCGGGCCTCCGCCGGCGGGAACGGCGATCGAAGCGATCACAGCAGCCTGCGATGAGCTCACGGACACCGGCATCATCGTCGCCCGATAGCGGTCCATCGCCGGGGGCGGATGTGAGAAGACCGTGTCGCCTCTGTGAAGTGCGGTACCTTAGAACCGGAAACATCGATGTCGGATGACAGGCGGTGCCTGTGATCGAAGGGGCGACACGGATGACGAGCTGGGTGGCGATTGCCTACGGAGCGCTCGATCTTCGCGGCTGGCATGAGAATCAGTCCGAGGTGGAGTTGATGCTCCTCTCGACGCTTCCCTCTGAACCGATGGGTCTCGCGGGATCTCCGGCTTCCCTGTGGCGACGCCTACTCGAGGGCCCGGTCAGCGACGCCGAGCTCGCCGCGGACGAGCGGGACCTGGTCAGAGAGTTCGCCGCCACGGGCATCGCGAGCGATGACCCGAACCACTCGGCGAGGATTCGACGACTCAGTGAGCCCTGGCTCAGCTCGCCGCTGCATGAGATGGTGTACGCGCTCATCGCCAGTGTCGCGCGTGACCACGCGATAGAGACCGTGTTCATCAAGGGTCCCGTATTGTGCATGCAGGGGCTGAGGTCGCGCGAGCACTCCGGCGACGTCGACGTATGGGTGGAACCCACCCGTGTCACAGACTTGATCCGGCTCATGGAGCCGTGGGGATGGCGTGATTCGCACGACCTGTGGGAGCGGTACGGTCTGGGTCACTCCGTGACGATCCGACCCGATGAGTGGGGCTGCGAAGTCGATATCCACCGCCGCATGACGGGTTGCGCGATGGACGATGGTCAGGCGTTCGACGAGCTGAAGCATCACGTCGACCCTCAGGAGTTCGCGGGGGTGGCCGCGATGGTGCCGAATATGGCGGCTCACTCGGTGGTGGCGGGTCTGCACGCCTTGCGGCCCGAGGCCGGGCTTGACCCGGTTCCCGGATCCAGCCGTGCGGTCGTCCGCATGCTGCGCCGCGGGGGAGTGCCCGCGCTGCAGTTCGCGCAGGATATCCGGGCGGTGGCTGCGCTGCGCGCCGAGATCGCGGCCGTGTTTCCCGGCCGAGAGCAGGTGGACTACGAACCGCCCCTGAACTGGGAGTGGAACGGGGCGCAGAGCCGAGCAGAGGTGTATCTCGAGGCGGCGAAACTGCTGCGCTGGTGGCAGCGGCCGGCGTTTCTGCTGTGGTCGCTCTGGCCCTCGCCCGAGTTCACCGAGGCTTCCGAACGGTTCAGCGGGGTACGCAGCAGGAATGCGGTCTCGGCTCGACTGCGGAGGCTCGCGAGAGCGCTCAAGGCGCTTCACTCCAGATAGCATGGCGTAATGAGCGTGCAGCAGAGAATCTCCGTGGCCGATACGCACATCGGAACCGGCGAGCCGGTGTTCACCATCGCGGAGATGTCGGGAAACCACAATGGGCGACTGGACGTCGCGCTCAGTATCGTCGATGCCGTGGCCCGGAGCGGGGCGCAGGCGCTGAAGATCCAGACCTACACGGCTGACACGTTGACGATCGACCTGGATGCGCCGAGGTTCAGGGTCGCGGGCGACCACGAGCTGTGGGGCGGGCGCACGCTCTACGGCCTCTATCAGGAGGCGCACACGCCGTGGGAATGGCACGAGGAGATCTTCGCGCGGGCCCGCGATCAGGGCCTGATCCCGTTCTCGACTCCGTTCGATCCGACGTCGATTGAATTTCTGGAACAGCTCGGCGTCGCCGAGTACT
>JAPSIU010000013.1 GCA_031178565.1 Leucobacter sp.
ATTCCTGCATATCCCGCCGACGGAGAGGACAGCCCGCGATGACGCAGCCGAGCCGCATGCTCACGGGAGCGATCCTCTGGACCGGGAGCGATTTCGCCGCCGCCTCCCTGCTGCTGCAGGGCTCTCGGATCAGCGACGTGCTCCCCGCCGGCAGCACCCTTCCGGAGCTCCCGGCCGAGTGCGTGACCGACCTCTCGGGTGCCGCGGTCTTCCCCGGTTTCGTCGATGCGCACGCGCACCCCCTGATCGGCGGCCGCGAGTTGCACGGGGCGCCCGTCAGGCGGGCGCGGAGCCTCGACGAAGCGCTGCGCATCGTGCGGGAGTTCGCGAGAGCGAATCCCGACCTCCCGTGGATCGTCGGCGAGGGCTTCGATCTCAGTATCGATCCGAGCGGGATCTACTTCGCCGCGGACCTCGATCGGGCGGTGCCCGATCGGCCGGTCGCACTCCGGTCGAGCGACATCCACACGATGTGGGCGAACACGGCGGCCCTCGAAGCCGCGGGGATCACTCGTGACACCCCTGAGCCGAGCGACGGCGTGATCGAGCGCCGCGCTGACGGCACGCCCTCCGGCACGCTTCGAGAGTGGGGGGCGTTCATGCCGCTGCTTCGCGCCGTGCCCCGTCCGCCCGTCGAAGAGGTCTCGGCGGCTCTGCTCCGCGGTCTGAGGTCGCTGAGCACCGAGGGAGTGACGACCGTGCAGGACGCGTGGGTCGAGCTCGAGGACCTGGACGCGTATCTCGAGGCGGCGCGCTCGGGGCTCCCCGTCCGCCTCAACATCGCCCTCCGGGCGGTTCCCGGCCGCTGGCCGGAGCAGGTGCGAGCGTTCACCGATGCTCGGGAGCGGATCGATCGCCTGGGCCTGCCCGACCTGACCGCTCGCACCGTCAAGTTCTTCGCGGACGGCATCATCGAGGGCGGCACGGCGCACGTCAGCGAACCGTACCACGGCGGCTCCTGCTGCGGAGTGCCGGCGTGGGGCGCGGAAGAACTCGTCGAGGCGGCGGCGGCGTTCGACGCCGCTGGATTCCAACTGCACATCCACGCGATCGGCGATGCCGGGATGAGCCGCGCCATCGCGGCGATCCGCGTCGCGGCCGAGCGCAACGGACCCCGCGACCGGCGGCCGGTCATCGCTCACGCGCAGCTCGTCGCGCCGGACGACCTGGCGCGCCTCGTGGAGTCCGACATCACGGTCGCCGTCCAGCCGTACTGGGCGAAGCTCGACGGCGTCGTGCGGCATCTCACGAATGGGCGGCTGCGTGGCGAGCGCGAGCACCGGCAGTATCCGTTCAAGACGATGCGCGATTCCGGGGTGCGCCTCGCGTCCTCGAGCGACTATCCGATCACGACGCCGAGCCCGCTCCAGGCGCTCGGCGTCGCGATCAGCCGCGACGAGCACGGAGACCTTGCGAACTCCTGGATCCCCGATGAGCGCCTGGAGCTCTCCGAAGCGGTGGAGGCCGCGACCGTCGCCGCCGCGTACACGCAGTTCCGCGACGACGCGCTGGGGCGCCTCGTGCCGGGGGCGCCGGCCGACTTCGTCGTCGTCTCCGGGATCCCCGAGCGCCCCGGTCCCGCGGACTTGATCAACGCTCGCGTCGAAGCCACCTGGCGCAACGGCGTACCGATCTACGCCCGCCGTCCGGCGGACGCCCTCACCGTTCACTGAATCGCAGATACTCGAAGGAGAGTCGCCATGACCGCTGCACCCGACATCGCCCCGCCCGCCCGTCCGGCCCCGGAGGCCGGCGTCATGAAACGCGAGTTCACGCTCTGGTCGGCGTTCTCGCTGGCGTTCGTGTTCGTCTCGCCCATCGTCGCCATGTACGGCATCTTCGGACTCGGATTGGCGACCGTGGGGCCCGCCTTCTGGTGGGGATGGGTCGTGACGCTCGCCGGCCAGCTCACGGTCGCGATCGCGCTCGGGGTGCTCGCCTCGCGCTGGCCGCTCGCCGGCGGCGTCTACCAGTGGTCGCGCCGGCTCGTCGGCCCGAGGTACGGATGGTTCGCAGGGTGGGCGTACACCTGGGCGCTGCTCATCGCGCTGAGCTCGGTCTCCTACTCCGGCGCGGTCTTCGTCGCGCTGCTCGTCGGCCTCGATGCGACCTCGCCGGCGGTGCTCGTGGCCCTGGCCGTCGCGCTGCTCGTGGTCACCACCGCCGTGAACATCGCGGGGCGTCGTGTGGTGAAGCTCGTCGCGACCGCGTGCATCGTCGCCGAGATCCTCGGATCCCTGGGCGTGGCCGTCTACCTGCTCGTCTTCGGGCGCGAACAGGATCCCTCCTTCCTCGCCGAGGGCCTGCAATCGGCCCCGGGGACGCCCCTCATGATGACGCCGTTCGTCTTCATCGTCGCGATCGCCGGCTGGTCCTTCCTCGGATTCGAGAGCGCCAGCAGCATCGCCGAGGAGGTGAAGAACCCGAAGTACGCCGTGCCGCGGGCGATCGTGTTCTCACTGCTGGGCGTCGGCACGGTGATCCTCGTCACGAGCTTCGCGATCATCCTCGCGATCCCCGACCTCCCCCAGATCCTCGCGGCGTCCGAGGGCGATCCCGTCATCGCCGTGCTCGCGTACCACTTCCCGCCGGCCGTCGTCGATGCGATCCTCGCGATGTTCGTGATCGCGTTCCTCGCCAGCCTCGTCGGCATCCAGGCCGCGGTGTCGCGCCTCGTCTGGGCGAACGCGCGCGAGGACGAGCTGCCCGCCGCCGGCTGGTTGAAGCGGCTGCGCGGGGAGGGCGGGCTGCCGGCGAACGCCATCCTGCTCACGGGTGCGATCTCGATCGTCGCGCTGCTCCTGCTGCAGAACGAGTACGTGAGCACCCTGCTCGTCGCCTTCACGACGGTCGGCTTCTACGCCGCGTTCTCGTTCCCCGTGCTCGGCCTCGCCATCGCGCGGTTCCGCGGCACCTGGCAGCCGGGCGAGCGACTCTTCATGGGGCGGATCGGCACGGTCATGTCATGGGTCGCGCTCGTCTGGCTGGCACTCGAGATCACGAACGTGCTCTGGCCCCGCGAGGCCGCGGACCTCTGGCTGATCAATGCCGCCCCGCTCATCGCGTCTGTCGCCGTCGCCCTCGTGGGGGCCCTCGTGTACCGTCTGTCGCCGGTCGGGCGCGGGCTCGTCGAGTCGTCGGTCGCACTCCACGCGCGCACCAGCGCCGCACCGGTTATCGAGAAAGAAGGAAACTGATGAATGCCCTGTACCGCTGGCCCGAGTACGACGCCGCCGAACTGCACCGGGCCAGATTCGCGCGCGTGCAGCAGGTCATGCGCGAGCGCGATCTCGACGCGCTGCTGCTCGTGGGTCCCGACCACATCCGCTACGCGACCGACTTCCGCGCGCATCTGACGAACGAGTCCGAGTGGTTCGCGGCGCTCGTGCGGCGGGAGGGCGACGCCGAACTCTTCCTGCCCTACATCGACGAGACGATCGAAGCTCCGTACCCCCGCATGCCCTGGGTCTCGCGGGTGCACCCGGTGGCGTCGTGGTCGGCCGCCACGGCGAACCCGCGGACCTGGGTGCGCGCGGTGGCGGGCCGGCTCTCGGCTGCGGCGGCCCGGGCGAGGGTCGGGATCGACGCCGTCGACCAGACGCTCCTGGCGGGCCTGCGCGAGGAGGCGGGGGCCGTCGAGTTCGTGCCGGTGACCACCGAACTGCATCGCATCCGGCGCGAGAAGCACCCGATCGAGCTCCTGCTGCTCGATGCCGTCTCCCGCGTGAACGCCGGCGCCATGGAGGCGGCGCTGGGGGCGGCTCGCGTCGGCGGGACGGACCACGATGTCCTCGCCGCCGCCATGGCCTACCAGCAGGCGGCGGGCGTCGAGTTCGTGACCCACTCGGTCTGCAACCTGCGCAACGGCAGCGGCGACTGGTTCGCGGCGGGCCGGCGCTTCGTCGAGGGCGACCCGTTCTTCTTCGACATCGGATGCTACGGATCGGGCGGATACGCGTCCGATGCTGGACGCACCGGGTTCGTCGGCGAACCTCGCGAGGAGCACATCAATGCCTACGAGCACCTGCTGACCGCGTATCGCATCGCGCAGGAACTCGCCGTTCCCGGAGCGAAGGCGTCGACGCTGCTCGCGGCGACCAACGAGTACCTCGAGGCGCAGGGCCTCGGTCGTACGCCCTACGCGATCGGGCACGGCGTCGGGCTGAGGATCTGCGAACTGCCGACGCTCTTCTCGCCCGGGCTCATGGACGACGACGTGACGCTCATCGAGGGCGAGGTGATCGCGCTCGAGCCCGAGACCACGGTCGTAGTGGACGGGGTGGAGACGGTCCTCAAGATCGAGGACAACTTCGTCGTCGAGTCGCAGGGGCTGCGCAGGCTCACGGTGGTCCCCGACGAGAGCGAGTTCGTTCGAGCGTGACCTCTTGGCCCGGTGCGGGCGGGTGCCTGCGCCGCTTCTCGGTCAGCCGTTCCCGGCGCGATCCACCATCCACGTGATGAGATCCGCGAACACCTCGTCCCGGTTGGTCTCGTTCAGGGGTTCGTGCCTGGCCCCCGGGTACACCTTGACCGTCACGTCGCGCACCCCGCGGCGCCGGTAGGCATCGGCGAGCAGACGGATCCCGCCGCCTCGGCTCAGCGGATCGTCGCTGCCGCCGACGATGAGGATCGGCAGATCGCTCGGGAGCCCCGGCCCCGGCTTGCCGAACAGGCGCAGCGAGTCGGCCACGCCGAAGAGTTTCGCGATGTCCGCCGCGAAGCAGAGCTCGTCGGCGATGAAGGCCTTCGCCGTCTCGGGGTCCCCGCTCAGCCATTCGAAACCGTTGGCGCCCTCGGCCTTCCACTTCGCGTTGAGATCTCCGCTCTCCATGTGCTTGAAGGTGCGGAACGCGGATCCCGAGAGCACGATCGCGTCCCAGGCCCGTGGATGCTCGCCCAGGATGCGCTGCGCCATGAGCGAGCCCCAGGAGTGGGCGAACATGACGACGGGCAGGCCCGGGTGCCGTTCGCGGGCGATCGCGGTGAGCTGCAGGATCGCGGCCTCCGTCGCTCGCAGCCCGCCGGGGCCGAGGCGGCCGAGTTTCGAGAGGTCGCCGTCGTGCTGCTTGCGCCCCGTCTCGCCGTGCCCGCGGTGATCGTCGGCGTAGACGGTGAAGCCCGCGCCCGTCAGCGCCCGTGCGAAGGCGTCGTAGCGCTTCGCGTGCTCGCCGACGCCGTGTGCGATCTGCACCACGCCGACGGGCTCCTCGGCCGGCCACTCGTACGCCGCGATCTCGACGCCGTGCGCGTCGACGAAGCTGAACTCGATGTACCCGCTTGCTTCGGTGGTCATGCCCTCATTCTGGTGGGCGGGGCTGAGCGCCGCCAGAGGTCGCCTGGAACCCGGCCCCGATCCGACTCCGAGCTCCGGTCGGCCTCGGCCCGCCCCTCAACGTCTCCCCTGAGTTACTCCGCCGTCACTCCGCCGCGCGGAACCCGGGTTCGCCGTCCACGAGTGTCAGCACCGCCGAGCTGTCGAGAAGCTTCTCGGGCGCGTCCGTGAGCGGATTCGCCGCCCAGACCACCGCGTTCGCGCGGAAACCCGCCGAGATGCGCCCGAGCTCGTGGTCCCGCCTCGTCGCGTAGGCCGTGCCGAGCGTGAGCGCCTCGAGCGCGTCGGCGGGGGTGAACACCCGGTGCGGCTGGTACGGCTCGCGGCTCCGATCGAGTGCGGACTTCGCGGTGAGCGCGATGAACAGGTTGTTCGGAGCCTCGTGCGGTGCCGTCGGAGCGTCGGTCCCGAGTGCGAGCATCACGCCGCCCTCGCGGAACTTGTGCCACGGGAACCCCGTGTGCGCGCGCTCGTCGCCGAGCACGGCCTGCCAGTTGTCGAGCACGGCGGGATCGCAGTGGACCGGCTGCATGGAGGCCGTCACACCGAGCGCCGCCATGCGTGCGATCGTGTCGTCCGCCACCGACTCGAGGTGCTCGACGCGGGCGCGCCGGTCGGCCCGGGGTCCGTTCACCCGGATGCACTCCTGCACCATGTCGAGTGCGATCGTGCTGGCCTCGTCGCCGATGGCGTGGAGCGCCAGTTGCAGCCCGGCGGCGTCGGCCGCGACCGCGACCGGCAGCGCGAACTCGCGCTCCCAGATCGGGCCGGGCATGTCGCCGTTCGCGTACGGCGCGCGCATGGCCGCGGTGCAGGCGTCGATCACGCCGTCGAGGATGAACTTCACGCCGGCGATCCGCAGCCACTGATCGCCGTACTGCGCGGCCACCTCGTCCCGGATCCGCGCCACCTCGGCCACCTCCGCGAGGTCGGTCTCGAGGTCGCCCGACGCGGTGAGCAGCCAGTGCGCGTTGACGGGGAAGGGGAGGCGCCCGTCCCGGTCGAGGACGCGCCGGTAGGCCGCGAGATCCGGGTGGCCGAACGACATCTCCGTCGAACCGGTGACGCCCGTCTCGAGGTACGCGTCGAACGCGGCAGTGAGGAAGCGGTCGCGGTCGTCGTCGGTCGTCACCTCGTCGAGGTAGCCCCACGCGTGCTTCACGGCCGCGGTCTCGAGCAGGAAGCCCGTCGCGTCCCCGTTCGCGTCGCGCACGATCTCTCCGCCGACGGGATCGGGGGTGTCGCGCGTGATGCCCATCGCCTCGAGCGCAGCGGTGTTCGCCCAGACGGAGTGCAGGTCGTTCGCGTCGAGCAGCACCGGCACGTCGGGGACGGCGGCGTCGAGCATCGCGGCCGTCGGGCGCTCGCCCTCGGAGAAGATGTCGAACAGCCAGCTCGTTCCGAGGATCCGAGGCGCGTCGGGATCCGCCGCGCGCGCGGCCGCGAGACGCTCCTGCACCTCGGCGACGGACTTCGCGTCGCGCAGCTGCACCTTCGACAGGGATTCACCCAGCATGAGCATGTGCGCGTGCCCCTCGATGATGCCGGGCGACACGAAGGCGCCGCCGAGATCGACCTCCTCGGCGCCCCCGCCCGAGGCGAGCCGCACCGATTCGAGGTCTCCCGCCGCGAGGATCCGCCCGTCCCGCACCGCGAAGCTCTCCCGCGGAGGGACTGCGGCGTCGCCGGTGAAGACCACGGCGTTGCGGTAGATCGTGACGTTGGAGGACATGGGGACTCGCTTTCGTCGTGTGCCTGTTGCCGATCGCCGCAGTGCGGATTCCGGCGATGCTATCGATGGTATCCGGGAGTGTGCTCGCGGACCGCCCGCGTTCAGACCCCGTCGAGGGCGGCGACCCGCGTGCGGGCGAGGGCCTGCTCCGCGCCCACGGAGACTCGGGCGATCGCGATGGTCGGGGCGATCACGGCGAAGCTCACGATCCCGGTGATCAGGGTGAACACCGGGATCCCGAACCACTCGATGAACGCGCCGCCGATGAGCGGAGCGAAACTGGACCCGACGAGGTAGGCGCCGAGGAGGGGTCCCGACCACCTGCCTCGCGCGTCGAGTCCCGCCGCGGTCGCGATGAACAGCGCGAAGGCGAACGCGTACACGGTGTTCACGCCGATGATGAGCGCCGCGAGCAGCTGCGGCTCGTTCGCGAAGCCGATCCACACCTTGAGGATGCCGCCCGCGACGAGTGCTGCGGCGAGCGGGACCGAGCGGCCGATCCGGTTGCCGAAGACGGTGACGACGAGCATGCCGATGATTCCGCCGGCGGCGGCGAGGCTCAGCGTGAATCCGAGCGACTGCTCGCCGAGCCCCACGGCATCGCCGAGGGCCGGCGCCATCGTCCAGATCGCGTCCTCGCTCGTCCCCCAGAGCGGGAACACGACGAGGATCGCGATCCCGGCGAGGGTGATGCGCCGGGGAGCCGCGAGCTGCAGGCTCGTGGTGACGTCGACGGGCTCGGCGTGCTGGGGCGCGGGCGGAAGCCAGACCGCGAGCGCGAGTCCGATCAGCGAGATGAGCGCGAGGGTGCCGAATACGCTGCCCTGGGTGATGCCGAGGAGCGGGATCACCGCCAGGACGATGGTGATCAGCACGCGGTTGACGAGTCCGCTCGCCGCGGACACGCGATTCGGGTTGCGGAGCGCGGCGATGGCGGCGCCCGACGTCGAGATGGCGGCGCCGATACCGGCACCGCCGACGATGAGACCGGTGACGACGAGCCACGGCACCGGCAGGAGCGCCGACGCGGCGAAGGCGACGGCCGCGACGCTCAGGCCTATCGCGGCGAGTGCTCGCCGCCGCTGTCCTGAGGCGAGGCGCGCGGTGGCGAGGCCGACGACCGCCGAGGCCAGGAGCGCCCAGGTCAGGATGTTGCCGCTCGCGATGATGTCGAAGCCGAGCGCTCCGAGTGCGGTCATGATGAAGGGGGCGAGGTTCGCCATCATCAGGCTGGCGAGGGCGATGATGAAGGTCGCGCTCCCGTTTCGCGGCGTGAGGCGATAGCGCGGTTCGGTGTCGTTCGGGGCGGTGGTGCTCACGTGATTCCCTGTTCTTCGGCGGCCCTGCCGAGTGATGATCCTAAACCGAAACAGTTTCGGTTTTCGTGATTATGCTGCCTCCTGTGAGAGGATCTGTCAAGCATTCACGTTGAGGAGGCGCTGTGGCGAGACCCCGAACCGCCCTGCTCAGCCGCGACATCATCGGGCGCGCGGCGATCGAACTCGTCGAGTCGGGCCATGAGCTCCAGCTCGTCCCGCTCGCGAAGCGGCTCGGCGTCAGCGTCTCGTCTCTGTACCACCACGTCGACGGCCGCGACGGCGTCATCCACGCGATGCGCGAGGTGCTGGTCGTGGAGTACGTGACGCCGGTCCCCGCTGCGGATGGCTGGGAGGACGCGATCCGCCGCGAGGTCGAACTCATGTGGCGGATGTATGCGGATCATCCCCGTGTGCTCCAGCTCATGCTCACGGTCGTCATCGACGAACCGGGTGCGCTGCGCTTCTACTCCACGCTCACCGATGCGCTCGACCGGGCCGGCCTGCCCGACGACGAGATCCTCTCGACCATCGAGGTGATCGACGCGTTCTCCTTCGGCGCCGCGCTCGACGCGCTCTCGCCGGACACGATCCTCCAGTCGGAGCGGACGAGCGGCAAGCTCGCCTCGCTGCTCCCGAGACGTGCGACGGGCGCCGTCCGCAACAGGGAGGTGTTCGACCGGGGTCTCGACCTCATCATCGCGGGAATCTCTGCCCGGGTGCGCGAAGCGCGCGACGGGCCGAAGTCTCCCTCGCGAGACCCCGGCCGGCAGGGCGGACTCCGCGGTTAGACTGTGCGCGTGTCTCGCCCCGCCCGCCGCCGCGGGATCCTGCTCCCGCTCGCGGGCGTCGTCATCGCCGCCGTCGCGATGGCCGGACTCGCCCTGGTGAACCGGTCGGCGAGCGCCGATGTCGCGAGCGCGGATACCGTCGGCGTTGTTGCCGCGGGCAAGGGGAATCGGGCCTTCGTGATGCACGACGAGGAGACGACTATGCGCGTGACGGACATCGAGGTGCCGGGGCCCGCGGCCGGGCAGGATCCCGGCGTTCCGAACCGACTCGGCTCGGCCGCCGTGCCGGTGCGCGTGTACGAACCCGTCGGGGAGGCCTGGGCCGCGCTCGTGTGGGCGCACGGCGGATCCTTCGTGCGGGGCACCCTCGACTGGCCCGAGGCCGACTGGGTCTCCCGCCGTTTCGCCGAGGCGGGGATCCGCGTCTACTCCGTCGACTACGCGCTCGCGAGCGGATCGGTCAAGGCTCCGGCCCCCGCGAACGACGTCGCCGCGGTGCTCGGCTGGGTCGCTTCGAGAGAGGGCGGTCCCGTCGTCGCCGGCGGCGCGAGCGCGGGGGCGCACCTCGCGGCGCTGGCGGCGCTCGCCCAGGCGGATCTCGCCGTCTCCGGAACCGCGCGGGCCGCCGACGCCCTCATCCTCGAGTATCCGACCATGCATCGGGTGCAGCGCGTCGATGCCGCGATCTCCGCTGCGACCGCGGCGCTTCCCGAACAGCGCCGGTTCGACCCGGATCGGGTCGCGGGCATGTACGACTTCTACCTGGGCGAGGGAGGCGACGTGGCCGGGGAGCTACCGGCCGAACGCCTGGCGCTGCTCCCGCCGACGGTGATCGTGAACGCGGATGCGGACGACCTCCGCGCGTCGGGCGAGGAATTCGCGGAGCAGCTGAGGCGCGCGGGGGTGACGGTCTCCGAAGAGGTGCAGCCGGGAACCGTGCACGGCTACCTCAACCGCCCCGAGGAGTCCGCTCGCGCCCGCAGCGATGCCGAGGCCTCGATCGCGCGCTTCGTCGAGGAGCTGCGCGCGATCCTCGGGTAGTTCGTTTTCCCCGGTCCTCGTGCATCCCTCGTGCGTCCCCTCGCGAAGAGCGGGTGGCAGGATCGCGGCATGCCCGTCGATACACTCGTTGGCATGAGCGACCTGGTGATCTCCCTGCCCGACGAAGGACTCCTCGAGGCGCTGGGAGGCGTCCCGGGCGCAAGGTTCGAGGCGTGGGAGCTCGACGGTCCGGCGCCGCGCTCGAAGCTGGACATCGTGGTGCCGCCGTACTGGGGAAGCGCCCGGCGGCTCGCCCGGCTCGAGGATGTCGACGTCCGTCTGGTCCAGTGGCAGTCGATCGGCTACAACGGTGTGGCGCAGCACCTGCCGGAGGGGATGCCGTTCGCGAACGCCGCCTCTGTGCACGAGGCCTCGACCGCCGAGCTGGCGGTCGCGCTCGCGCTCGACTCCCAGCGCGGCCTGCCGGAGTTCCAGCGGGACGCCGCCGCTCACCGATGGAATCTCCGGACGTTCCCGAGCCTCGCCGACCGGCGCGTACTGCTCGTGGGGTACGGCGGCGTCTCGAAGGCGATCGAGGCGAGGCTCGCCGGCTTCGAGGTGACGATCGAGCGGCTCGCCCGCACGGCGCGGGAGGATCGGAACGCGTCGGGTGCGGCCGTGCCGGTCCACTCCCTCGACGGACTGCGCACCCGTCTCGCGGAGGCCGACATCGTGATGCTCGCCGTCCCGCTGACCGATGAGACGGAGGGCCTCATCGGCGCGGAGGAGCTTGCCGCCATGCCCGACGGCGCACTGCTCGTGAACGTCGCCCGCGGCCCCGTCGTCGACACCTCGGCGCTGCTCGCCGAACTGCGGGCCGGGCGCCTGCGCGCGGCACTCGACGTGACCGATCCGGAGCCGCTCCCCGAGGATCACCCGCTGTGGGACTGCCCGAACGCGCTCATCACCCCGCACGCCGGCGGCGACTCGACCGCGATGCTGCCGCGCATGACCGCGCTGATCCGCCGCCAGATCGCGCACCTGCAGGCGGGGGAGACTCCCGAGAACCTCGTCCTCGGGTCCTGGGCGTAGGGATCGCCGGCTCCGCGATCCGGAGTAGACTGGGCAGTTGCGTCGTGCCCACCGCGCCCGCAATCCCAAGATCCCCGCTTGCCCCTTGGAGTGAATTCGACACATGGCTGAACAGTCCCGCCTCGACAAGGTCATCTCCCTCGCCCGCCACCGCGGCTTCGTCTTCCAGGCGGGTGAGATCTACGGCGGATCGCGTTCCGCCTGGGACTACGGTCCGCTCGGCACCGCGCTCAAGGAGAACATCAAGCGCCAGTGGTGGAAGACCATGGTGCAGAAGCGCGACGACGTCGTCGGGATCGACTCGAGTGTGATCCTCCCGAAGCAGGTCTGGGAGGCGTCCGGCCACGTCGAGGTCTTCAGCGACCCCCTCGTCGAGTGCACGCAGTGCCACAAGCGCTACCGCGAGGACCACCTCATCGAGGCCTTCGAGGAGAAGAAGGGCCGGGCGCCCGAGGGCGGTCTCGCCGAGATCGTCTGCGCGAACTGCGGCACCCGCGGGCAGTGGACCGAGCCCCGCGCCTTCTCGGGCCTGCTCAAGACCTTCCTCGGACCCGTGGACGACGAGGCCGGCCTGCACTATCTGCGCCCCGAGACGGCGCAGGGCATCTTCGTCAACTTCGCCAACGTACTGCAGTCGGCCCGCATGAAGCCCCCGTTCGGCATCGGGCAGATCGGCAAGAGCTTCCGCAACGAGATCACGCCGGGCAACTTCATCTTCCGCACCCGCGAGTTCGAGCAGATGGAGATGGAGTTCTTCGTCGAGCCGGGCACCGACGAGGAGTGGCAGGAGTACTGGATGAACGAGCGCATGCGCTGGTACACCGACCTCGGCATCGATCCCGAGAACCTGCGCTTCTACGAGCACCCGCAGGAGAAGCTCTCGCACTACTCGAAGCGCACGGCCGACATCGAGTACCGCTTCGGGTTCACGGGCGGGGAGTGGGGCGAGCTCGAGGGCATCGCGAACCGCACGAACTTCGACCTGTCGACGCACTCCGAGCACTCGGGCAAGGACCTCTCCTACTTCGACCAGACGAAGAACGAGCGCTGGGTGCCCTACGTGATCGAGCCCGCGGCCGGCCTCACCCGCTCGCTGATGGCGTTCCTCGTCGACGCGTACCGCGAGGAGGAGGTGCCGAACGCGAAGGGAGGCACCGACACCCGCACGCTGCTCGCGCTCGACCCGCGCCTGTCGCCGGTCAAGGCCGCGGTGCTGCCGCTCAGCCGGAACGAGCGGCTGTCGCCTCTGGCGCGCGAGATCGCCCAGGAGCTGCGCGACGACTGGAACATCGACTTCGACGACTCGGGTGCGATCGGCCGCCGCTACCGCCGCCAGGACGAGATCGGGACGCCGTTCTGCGTCACGGTCGACTTCGACTCGCTCGACGACAACGCGGTGACCGTGCGCGAGCGCGACACGATGCAGCAGGACCGCGTGCCGCGCGCCGAGCTGCACGCGTACCTCGCGGAGCGACTGCGCGGCGCGTAGCCGCGGCGACCCGCCGGTGCACGGTGGCCGCGGGAGCCGAGGCGCCCCCGGTCACGGGTGAGACCGAGGCGCGGATGAGAGGATGGGGAGCATGACGAGCACCGGACCAGAGGATCCCCGCACCGGTCCGCCCGCCCGCCCTGATCAGCCGGCCGCTGCGGTACCTGCGGATCCGACGGCCCCCGCGGATCCCGCGCGACCTCCGGGTCCCGTGCCCCCCGCTGCCCCGCCGGCCGCGTGGGCGTGGGCGCAGCCCCGAGCGATGCGGACGGTCGAGACGGAACCGCTCGAGTACCACCGCCTGCTCCGGGGATCGGCGAACTATCGCTGGTGGAAGCCGCTGATGCTCCTGCTGCTCTCGGGCGTCTACTTCGGCATCTTCACGGTGCTGCTCACCATCCTGTTCGTGCCGATCGTGATGCTCGTCGACCCCGAGTACGCGACGGATCTCACCACCGGCGCCGCGGAGATGCTCGACACCCAGCGGCCGATCTCGGTGCTGATGAGCCTGCTCTCGATCATCATCATGATCCCCTCGGTGCTCCTCGGGATGCTCTCGACGGGGATGCGGCCCGTCGGCCGCGTCTGGTCGGTGGCGACCAGGATCCGCTGGGGACTGCTCGGGCGGCTGCTCGGGATCGCGCTGCTCTCGGTCGTGGCCATGAATGTCACGGGGATCGCCGTCGAGCTCGCACTGGATCCGGCGTCCCTGTCCGAACCCGCGGCTCCGAGCTTGCGAGAGTTCGACGTCGACGCGGCACTGCTGTCGATGCTGTTCGTGGTGCTGCTGGTCCCGTTCCAGGCGGCCGCCGAGGAGATCGTCTTCCGGGGGCTCTTCATGCAGGTGCTGGGTTCGTGGCTGAGGAGCCCGTGGTTCGGGATCCTCATCCCCTCCATCGGCTTCGCCCTCGCCCACATCTACAACATCTGGGGACTCGCCGTCGTCGGTCTCATGGGCGGTGTCGCCGCCTGGCTGACGTGGCGCACCGGCGGGCTCGAGGCGGCCGTCGCGATCCACGTGGTCAACAACCTGATCGCGTTCGGCCTCATGGCCTCGGGCTTCGGCGGGGAGACGGCGCAGACCGAGGACTCGGGCGGCCCCGGCTCCCTGGTCGGCGAGATCGTCGGCCTCGGATTGTTCGTCTGGCTCACGCTGAGGGCGTTCGACCGGGGCGGCCACGGACGCTCCCGGATCGACCTGCAGCAGGTGCCGATCCCGCTCCCCATCCAGCCGGCGCCGGCCGACCCGCAGCCGGTCCCCCCGGCCCAGCCGCTCGAGGATTCGCCGCGTGGTTGACGTCTACGTCGCGGGGGACGAGCTTCCCGCGCTCGCCGCCGCGCTCGAGTTCGCCGAGGTCGGTCTGTCGGTGCGGATCTCGCTCGGCGAGGACGCGGGCGGGTCGGCGGGGTCGTGGGAGCACGACGTGCTCGACCCGCACGGCGTGCCCGATGCGGAGGGCGCGCTGGCCGAGTTCCTGACGCACGTCTCCTCGCCCCTCACCGAGGGCGCTCCCGCTGCGGACGCGATCCGCCCGGTCTCTATGCCGCCCCGGCCCGTGCTTCTGCGCGGCGCAACGGGGGAGTGGACCCGTCAGCCGACCCCGGCCGTGCTCGGGATCCCCGCCGTGCCGATGTCCGTCGAGTCGCTCGCGGTGCTCGGTGGAGCAGGGGCCGCGCGCGCCTATCTCGACCGGATCAAGCCGGTGCTCACGATTGGCAAGACGCACGAGCTCGGTGCGCTCGTGCGCTCGCGCCTCGGCCGCGCGGCGCTCGATCGCCTCGTCGAACCGCTCGTGCGCGAGCGATTCGGCGTGGCCGCCGACGAGGTGGACGTCGCGATCGCCGCGCCGGGTTTGAACGAGTCGCTGACGCGGACCGGATCGCTGTCGGGTGCGGTGCTCGCGTACGCCGACCGCGGTGTTGCACGTGAAACCGGTGTGATGCCCGAGGGTGGCTGGGAGGCTCTGCGCGCGGTGCTGCTGGGGCGCCTCTCGCTGTACGACGTCGAGGTCGGCGAGAGCGGCGTCCGCGCTCTCCGTGCGGAGCGCGACGGCTGGCGTGTGGAGGAGCGCGACGGGGAAGCCGTGAGCGTCCGCGCGCTCGTGGTGTCGGCTGCGGCGATGCCGTCCGGGTCCGTTCCCGGGGAGGCCGCCGAGGTCCCGAGCACGCTGCTCCCCGAGCTCCGGCGCATCCGCGCGGCGTACGAGATCGAGGATCCGGGGCTCCCGGCTGGGGAAGCCGGCCCCGCCGTGCAGACGGTCGCGCTCGAGGGAGGCGACCCGTGGTCCGTGCGCTTCGAGCGCGACGGGCGGGCGCGCTGGTGGGCGAGGGTGTCGGGACCGGCCTCCGCTCGACCTGCGCTCGAAGCTCTCGCGGCGCTCGAAGCCGCGGGTGCGCGCCGTCGGGAGGGCGGTTCCTCCGCGCTCTCGGTCTGCGCGGCGCCCTACGCCTCCACCGCCCGTCGCGACGCCGGCGCGGCGAGGCTGACCGAGGCGCGAGACGCCGAGCCGTCGTTCCTCCCGGTGGGCGCGCTGCTGCACGGCGACGATCTCGCCTCGGCCGTAGAACACGCTCGAGCGGACGCCGTCGCCCTGCGCCGCAGGCTGACGGGGATCGCGAGCTGACCCGGCCGGCGCCGGGATTCTAACAGCTTCCCCTATATAACCGTAGGGGTATGCAGCCGCCGCTTCGTGCGGAGTAGGCTAGCGGAAGACCAGAAACGCCATCAGACCAGAAGGCGCCATCGGCGGGAGGCAATGATGAAGGGCAAGATCGCATTTGTTCTCGGTGCGGGGGTCGGGTACGTGCTCGGATCGAGAGCCGGCCGCGAGCGGTACGAGCAGATCAAGCGCAGCGCGGAGAAGCTGTGGAACACCGAACCGGTGCAGCGCGGGGCGGGAGCGCTTCGCGGCGCCGCCCAGGGCAAGGTGGACGATCTGAAGGATACGGTCATCCGCGCGGGCAAGGACGCCTTCACCGCCTTCACCCGCGCCACGTCGGAGTCCCGGTCGGGCTCCGCGTCCGATGCCCCGGGCGCCTCCGCTGATCGCCGGGCTCGCCGAGCCGCCGAGCCTCCGGCGGAGGGCAGCCCCGTGACGCCCGTATCGGGTGCCACGGGAACGTCCGCTGCGGCGTCCGAGCCGGGATCGAAGCCGGGGCCGGGTTCGAAGCCGGACAGGAAGCGCAGCGGGACCCCGGGCGGCACGGCATGATCCGCAAGAAGGATCAGGCGGGCACCTTCGAACTGCTGACGCGCCTGCCGCAGCAGATCGTCTCGCTCGCCAAGATCGAGTATGAGAACGCCAAGCGCGAGATCATCTCGAAGGCGAAGAAGGCCGGAATCGGCGCCGGCGCCATCGTCCTGGCCCTGTTCTTCCTGTTCTTCATGCTCGAGGCCCTCGTGATCGCGGCCGTTGCGGCGCTCGCGCTGGTGTGGCCGTGGTGGCTCGCCGCCCTCGTGGTGGCCGCGGGCCTGCTGCTGCTCGCAGCCGCAGCGGTCCTCATCGGGGTGGCACTGATCCGCCGGGGCAATCCCGTCCCGGAGGAGACGCTCGACCGGGTGGGGCACGACATCTCCGCCATGGGCGAGGTGCGGGTCAACGCGGAGCCCTCAGCGCCGCGCACGTCCGCGCCGCGGATGCCCCGGCCCGGAGAGGAAGGGAACTGGCGATGAGCCTGGAGGAGAAGCGGCACGGGATTGCCGAGGCCGCGCGAGCTCGCGTCGAGCTCTACGACACGCTGGCCCAGCTGAAGGATCGGCTGAACTACGCGCAGCGCGTCGACGACGCGGTGGAAGGGGCGAAGGTCCGCATCGCCGCCGAGAAGCGGGAGAACCCGCTCGGATTCGCCGTCGGAGTGGCGAGTGCCGCGGCCCTCGTCGGGGCGGCCGTATGGGGAGTGGCATCGCTGGTGGCGAAGAAGTTCGGATAGGGCTCCTCCGCTTGCGGAGCAGGTCACATTTGGATTGCGTTCCCGCCCCCCGAACCCCTCGTTTTGCTTACTGGGACCTGCGGGGTAAGAATAGGGGCACCGGGATTCCCGTCAGCGGCCGTACCGTAAAGTCAGCACATCAGATTTGAGGAATGGCCTTTTGCGTTGTTGTCGAGTGAGTGGGGTGTATGTCGGCTGAGTCGAAACCGCTCAGTGGCCTGCGGGTGCTCGTGCCCCGAGGTGGCACCTGGGGCGACCTGGTGGCCAAAGCGCTGCGGGAACAGGGCGCGCAGACGGTCATCGCGCCTCTCGTGGACTTCGCTCACACGAGCGAGGAGGACAAGCTCGTTCAGGCGCTGAAGGATCTCGAGGCGGGCGAGTTCGATTGGATGACGGCGACGAGTTCGACCGTCGCCGACGTGCTCAAGCACCACAACGCGGTGATCCATCCGGACACGAAGGTCGCACTGGTGGGCGAGGCGACCGCCGTCGCATTCCGCGACGCCGGCTACCAGATCAACCGCACTCCGAGTCAGGAGAACAGCACCCACGCGCTGCTCGAGGAGTGGTCGGAGATCGAGACCGATGAGGTGCTCCGCGTGCTGACGCTCCGCTCCGACGTCGCGATCCCGGTGCTGACGCAAGGACTCATCAACCGCGGGCACGACGTGACGCAGGTGCTCGCCTTCCGCACGGTCGGCGTTCCGGCCTCCGTGCACATCCGGGAGGACATCGAATCGGGCCGCATCAACGCCCTGCTCGTCGCCTCGGCCAAAATCGCCGGCGAGGTGGCCGAGCAGTTCCCGAGGCTTCCGGAGGGTACGATCGTCGCCTGCGTCGGCACGAATACGCTGGAGGCCGCCGCGGCCGCCGGTCTCACCTGCAGCGTGGCGAGCGCCGATGCGGAGAAGAAGCGCGCCCTGATCGAGACCGTCGAATCGGCGATCGATCAGAGCGACATGCTGGACTGACGTCGCGTCCGCCGCCGTGCGGGAGACTCGTCTCGGCCGCTCTGTGGGCTTGTCGAGGGAAGCGCGGTACCCTTGGGGTCATGGCGAGGGTCGAAGTGCATGAGAACCGGGTGGTGATCCGGCTCACCGCAGCCGAGAAACTGGCCTCGATGCGACGCCGCGACATCGTGCTCGACCGCTCGACCATCACCTCGGCCGTCATCACCGACGATCCGTGGGTGTGGATCCGAGGCGTGCGCGCCCCCGGCACGCATCTGCCCGGCAGGATCGCCGCCGGCACCTGGCGGAACTTCGCCGGACGCGACTTCGTGCTGGCGAAGGGAGGCGAGCGCGCCGCCGTCGTGATCGACCTCGAGACGCCCTCCGGGGCAGGGGAGGAGCACGGCTGGATCGGAACGTACGACCCCTTCTCGCGTGTGATCCTGTCGACGACCCACGCGGCGGAGCTCGTCCAGGCGCTGCGCCTCGAGGGCGACACCGAGGCCGTGTACGCGGCGGATACCGAGTCCTGACGCCGCGCGGAGCCGCCCGACCCGTCTCGCGCCGACGCTCGAGTGCTCCGGAAGGATCGACGACAGCTCAGCCACGCGGGTTCCGGCGCCGCTCGAAAGCAGCGCCGGAACGGACATCCTATCCGGCGTGCGACGCGTTCGCCCGGGCCTGCGCGGCGTAGGCCTCGGTCGCCCGTCGCGGCACCATCACGACCGGAACGGGGGAGTGCCGCAGGATCTTGACGGCGTGCGACCCGAGCGAGATCCGGGCGAGCGGGCCGAGGCTGCTCGAGCCGACGACGAGCACCTCCGCGTCCTTCCAGTCGACGGCGCGAAGCGCAGAGCGCCAGTCGGCCCCGGCGCCCACGACGACCTCGACGGAGGCCGGCTGCTGCTCGAGCCGCTCGATGTCGTCGAGGATCGCCGCGGTGTCCTCGCGGATCTGCGCCTCCCAGTCGGCGATGATCTGATCCTCGACCTCCTGCCCCACGCGAGCCGTGACGAAGGCGCGCGGGCGGGTGTGGAAGGAGGCGATGCGGATCCTCTCACCGGCCTCCGCCGCGATCGCCGCAGCCCCGAGCACGAGCTCCGCGGACGTCTCGGATCCGCTGTAGGCGGCGGTGACCCGCTCGAGCCGAGCTCCCGCGGGAGCTCTGAAATCGTGCGGTGCGATGGCGACCGGCAGATGGGCGCTCTGCAGCAGGCCGGTGACGACCGAGCCGAGCGCCACCTCACCCTCGGCCTCGTTCTGCTTCGCCCCCACGACGAGCCGGTGCGCGCCGCTTTCCTCGCACACCTCGAGCAGCCCGCGCCGGGCGCTCGACGAGCCGTGCACCCGGTAGCTCGCCTCGATGTCGTCGGGCACCAGTGCCCTCGCCTCGTCGAGCACCGCCTCGGCCTGCGCGGCGACGAAGCGCTGGTACTCGCCGTCGACGCCGCTGATGGGACGCCGGGGCGGCCACGCGGCGGAGTTGACGGCCGCGACGACGAGCGGCAGATCGGAGGATCGCGCGAGCAGCACGGCCAGATCCACCGCCGCGTGCGAGCAGTGCCCGGGCGCGACGCCGACGACGACGCTCATCGGAGGCCGCCCTCCGGGTCGTCGCCGGAGGCGCGCGTGGCGCGGACGATGTTCGCGTCGGCGTCGGCGGCGGTGCCCGGACGGTACTTCCCGGGGCCCACGAGCACGATGAGTCCGGTCTTGATCTGCTCGCCCAGCACCGAGTTCTTGCGGCCCGTGAACCACCACCACACCAGCACGGCGGCGGTCCAGACGAGGAACACGATGATCGTGATGGGGCGCAGGTCCTTGATGATCCAGAGGCAGCCGATGATGGAGAGGATCGGGATCACGGGGTAGAGCGGCACCTTGAACTTGCGCTCGAGATCGGGCTCGCGGTGGCGCAGCACCATGACGGCGACCGACACGACGGTGAACGCCGCGAGCGTGCCGATGCTCGTCATCTCGGCGAGGAAGTTGATGGGCAGGACGCCGGCGAGCACGGCGACGATCGCCGAGACGATGACCGTGTTGGCGACCGGGGTCAGGGTGCGCGGGTTGACCTTCTGGAAGATCTTCGGCGCCATGCCGTCGCGAGACATCGCGAAGAGGATGCGCGTCTGCCCGTAGAGCACGACGAGGGTGACGCTGAAGATCGAGATCACCGCGCCGGCCGCGACGAGGGTGCCCGGCCACGACGCGCCGAGGATGTTCTCGAGGATCGCGGAGAGGCCCGCTTCCTGGCCCTCGAAGTCGGCCGTCGGCTGCGCGCCGAGCGCGGTCACGGCCACGAGCACGTAGACGCCCGTCACGATCACGAGCGCGGCGATGAGGGCGATCGGCATGTTGCGGCGCGGGTTCTTCACTTCGTCGCCCGCGGTCGCGACGGCGTCGAGACCCACGAACGAGAAGAAGATGAGGCCGGCGCCCGTCATCACACCGGTGATCCCGAACGGGGCGAAGTCGGAGAAGTTGTTGGTGTTCCAGCCGGTGATGCCGACGGCCACGAAGAACAGCAGCACGGCGATCTTGATGAGCACCATGACGGTGTTGGCGACGACCGAGTGCGAGGTCCCGCGGATCAGCAGGATCGCGCAGAGCGCGATGAGGATCATCGCGGGCAGGTTGAGGATACCGCCCTGCTCCGGCGCATTCGAGAGCGCCGCGGGCAGTTCGATGCCGAACAGGTTGCCGAGCAGCTGGTTCACGTACTGCGACCAGCCCACGGCGACCGCGGCAGTGGAGACGCCGTACTCGAGGAGCAGACAGGCCGCGACGGCCATGGCGGGCAGTTCGCCGAGGGTGCTGTAGGCGTAGGAGTACGAGGATCCCGACACCGGCACGCTGCTCGCGAGTTCGGCGTAGCAGAGCGCCGAGAGGCCCGCGACCGTGCCCGCGATGATGAACGACCAGATGACCGCGGGGCCGGCGATCGGCACGGCCTCCGAGAGGATGAAGAAGATGCCGGTGCCGATCGTGCCGCCGACGCCGATCATCGTGAGCTGGAACAGGCCGATGCTGCGCTTGAGCTGGCTGCCCTCCTCACCGCCCTCTCTCGGCACGGGCTTTACTCGGAAGAGCTGCTGTCGCAGTGTGGTCATGTCGGAACTCTCCAGACTTCCTTGTCTTATCGCGCCGGGGCGGCGCGTCAGGTGTGTCGGTGGCTGCGGATCTGAGTCGATGCCGCAGACGAGGTCGGCGGAACCGTTCCGCCTCCCATTCTCGCGGTCGGAGCCGCGAGAAGCTCAAGGTCGGCGCACAACTCGATAGCGTGTCGCGAGCGGATCGACCGATCCGCGCACGGTGCCGGAGGGCGAGGCCGCGACGGCGGCGAGGAACGCGACCGTCTGCTCGGTGATCTCCTCGCCCGGCATCAGGTTCGGGATCCCGGGCGGGTAGGCCGCGAGGGTGTCCGCCGAGACGCGTCCGACGGCCTCGGCTGCGGGCACGACCTCGGTGTCGCTGAAGTAGCCCTCGCGCGGGAGCATGCGGAGGGGACCGGGTTCGGGCAGCGGGGGGAACGGTTCGTCGGAGCGCCGCTCCCGTCGCTCGGCCTCCGCCTCGGGCGACTCGGCCGCGGCGACGAGTGCCGCGTAGACGCGCTCGAGATCGGGGGTCTTGCCCGCGCCGATGACCGCGACGATCGAGGTCGCGGTGGACATCTCGAAGTAGATGCCGTGCTGCTCGATCATCCGATTCCGCATCCAGTGGCCGGTGACTCCGGTGGAGGAGACGTCGATCGGCACGCGCAGCAGATCGGTGTCCACGATGTCGGGGAAGCGGTGGAAGTCGTCGCTCACGACGGAGAAACGGTCGTCTCGGCGCAGCATCTCGCGGAAG